>CANBFZ010000008.1 GCA_947367725.1 uncultured Eubacterium sp. | reverse complement strand
CAGATTTTACTATGGAACAACTGGCAGACTTGAAAGGACCAAAGGGGGATAAAGGAGATAAGGGCGATGCCGGTATGACGACAGCGGAGTTTCAGTCAGCATTAGACGGAAAAGTTGGTATAGAAGATGGTAAAGGTCTGTCTTCCAATGACTATACCAATGAGGATAAGGCAAAAGTACAGACTGCATTACAGTCAGTCCCAAATGCTACGACAACTATATATGGTCTTGTAAAGCTAGGCGATGATGTGGCGGCAGCAGATGATTCTGATGCTGTAACAATGGGGTTTTACAAGCAAGCAGCACTTGAAATTGGGAGAAAGCTGGATGGAAAAGTAGATGAAGAGTACGGCAAAGGCTTAAGCAGTAATGACTTTACGGATGAATACAAAGCAAAATTAGAGAATGACGTAGCGAAAAATGTTGATTTTGAAGCAGTATTGACAACTACTTGGAATGCATCATATGCACCTTACAATCAAACAGTAAGCGTTCCGGGGATTTTAAATACAGACAAGCCCATCATTGATATCTCTGCTAGCGACTCGGAATTGATGATGGTGGAAGAAATGGAGAAAGAATGGGCAAAAGTCTTTTTTGCTTATGCAACAAATGATCAAATCACGTTCTATGCAAAAGAAAAAACAACACAAAATTTGAATCTTAAAATAAAGGTGGTGAGGTAGATGGGAGATGCTTATATTGTTAGAAAAGGCGGTAACACAGGAGGCGACATAACAAACGCTGTAATTCAAGAGTATTTTGCAAAGTCAGGTGAAATATCTCCTGAAACTTTCGTGGAATTCTGCGACGCTTATGGAGTGATCGCAAGCGATGATACAGTTCCTGATATTGGAATGGTTGGATATGGAACACTGCCTTTGAGTCCTTCTGCAGTACTTGAAATACAAGCAGAATACCTTAGTCAAAACAGAGTAGTTGCAGCTATTTTAAGACCATCTAGCTATACCGACGTTGTTATCATAGAATTTTACAGAACAGAGTCTAGCTATCTGAAAGTGGCAAAAATACACAGTGACCGTGCTACCCCTCAAGCTGTAAACATCTCAGTGCTTTCCAACACCTCATTTGCTTTGTACTCTATTATCGGAGAGGACTTGTGTGAAGAATTTTTCGGATTTGATCCTGTAAATTTTGAAATAACCAGACCTTCAAATTGGGAATCTTCAAAGGTTTTTCCAAGACCCTCTGCTCCATCAGGTATTTGGAAAAACGTAAATTTTGTTGTACCTGAATACTTTACATCTTTATGGTTTAGAGTACACTCAACATCAGCGTTTGATAAGTTGTGCGTTATTCCAATAAACTCAGATGCAGCAACTCCTATAACCGGGACTCCTGTAGACATTGATGAGATTTATTTTAGTTCAGCACTACCTCATAAGATTTGCGCTATAAACATGGATCACGAGCGAAATATAAATCAGTACTATCAGTATGGTCCTGTTGTAGTGGTGTACTACTCTCCCGATAGATTATCTATCAAAGCTGTTGTTGTAACAACAAAAAGCTCAGGTGGAGTTAAGCGAGCCGAATTTGGAACACCTGTAGTTATTGCAACTTTAAACCATGTAGATACCCCTAAATTTGCAATAGAGACTATAGGAAACAAAGTATTGGTGTCGCTAGTAACAAAATGGTCGAAAAGTGGTACTTCATCGGCAACTCAGACCTATGGTGTGGGCACTATCCTTTTAGATGTATTTGAAACTTCTTTGACAGTAAAAGTACTGCAGCCTTTAACGCTGTTGACCAAGAGTTTGAACACTTACTCAAACCAAGGTTCTCCGTCATCATATGTTCTTAACCCTATATGTGTGTGCAGGACGTCCTCCACTTCTGCTGTGATAGTGAATAAGGATCAACTGTATGAAGTTGAAGTGAAAGATAGTGTAAAACTTTTGAGGGAAATAGATTTGAACATCTTGAACTATCCTGATCAAGGCATGGTGTACCCTGACATAGCATCTGCTACTGTATTTGATAAAAGTCTTGAGCCTGACGGAAGATTGACTGTGATTTATTTAGGTAAAAACTCTGGATTGTCTAGTGAATCAACCTCTGTACAGGCATACGGCACAGAGTTTTACAGAGACCGAAAAATTCAAAAATCAAGAAACCGAATAGATGGAATTTTAAAAACGAAAGCAACAACCAGTACAAAAGGAAAGATTCAAACATTTAAGTTATAAGGAGAGGATTATGTATATTGCAGTAAGTAAAACAAATCACAGGGTGATAGGTGTTGGGGAGTTACTGGATGAATCAACAAGTATTCATCCAGTTATAAAACAAACCAATGGTTTTTTTTGCGCTTATCCTGAAAACATAGCAAATGTGTTTGAAGTTGATCAAGAAAATATCCCACTGGACATGGACGTATCATCATACACTTATACTCATGGCGGAGGATTCAACAAAGTTTTGGAAGAAACAGACAATATTGTTGAAGAAATTGAACAAAACTACAGAGACAGAGTAGCGCAGGAAGTGACAGAGTAAAGGAGAATACATATGGCAGAGATTATGACAGCGGCGATTACTGCGGCAGGATTGATTATTGTCCAGCTGATTGTATCCAGCCGGCAGCAGCGGGCGCAGGACATCAAGGTTGACGCAGCATTAAGCGAGGTCAGAAAAGATATCCAGCGCCTCGAAGAAAAGCAGGATAAACATAATAATCTCATTGAGCGGACTGCAGTGCTGGAACGAGATATGAAAACTGCATGGAAACGCATTGATGAGAATAAAGAAGAAATTGCGTACATGGAACACAAAGGAAAGTAGGAGGTATGAAACATGCGTAAGAAATGGTTTAAAGCAGCAGGAATCAGAGCAATCAAGACAATGGCACAGGCAGCCATCGCCATGATTGGGACAAGCGTTATGCTGGAAGATGTTAGCTGGCAGATGGTGGCAAGTGCATCGGTGCTGGCTGGCGTGTTGTCTCTGCTTACAAGCGTAGCGGGCTTGCCGGAAGTCGACGAAAAATAAAGAACCTTGTCCGCAGGAACAAGGCATGGTATAATGTACATAGTCAAGAAAATACGGAAGTCTTATGGCGGCGAATCTTCGGAAAGGAGCCAGAATGTCTGACTATGAAATCCTGGTCATCGTATTGATGATTATTGGGATTGTCAGATGGGATAACCACCGAAAGTAAAACCGCCTCGGGCTGCCACCTGAGACGGTTTTGAATACATTTTAAAGCTTATCAGAAGGTTCGCCGAGACTTCCTTCTTGACACCAATATACCACGATTAAGAAGATTTTGCAACAGTCAATTTACCCTGCACATCGCAGGGCTTTTTATTTTGGAGGTGTATTATGGCAAAGAAACCGATTTTATTTTACTTATCCGCAGGGCACGGCGGCACAGACCCCGGCGCTGTCAGCGGAAAGTTCATTGAAGCTGACATGGCAAGAATCGTGATGGAAGCTTGCAGAAAGGAATTGCTGGCGCACAAAGGCCGTACATATAAAGTAGCGTATCCTGAAAAGGACGGCAGCGGTATGTCCCTGGCGGCCCATGTCTATGACATGGCGCGTTACAGGGCGAGAGGTTACAGAGTGGTATCTTTAGATGCTCACTTTAACGCGGGCGGCGGTGATGGTGACGAAGTCTGGGTTTGGAAAGGAACCGTGACTAAGAGCCGCCTCGGCAAGGTGCTTGCAAACCTTATCATTGCTGAACTGAAAAAGGAAGGGCAGAACACCAGAGGCATTAAGTATACCAAAGATTTGTATTTCCTGAAAGGTGTCGGCGTGCCGGTGCTGGTAGAATACGGCTTTGTGGACAATAAGACTGACCGAAAAGGCTTTGACACGCAGAAGGAACTGCAGAACTACGGCAAGGCAACGGCAAGAGCGCTGATTAAGTATTGGGAAAAATATAGGTAAAATTTTAGCCAGGGTGTAAGCCCTGGCATTTTTTAATATTCCATATCAGTAAATTTCCGTATGGCAGCCTTATTGCTCTCCATGAGCATTAAAAGCATCAGCACTTCTTTTTCGCTGCAATCGAAAAGCACACGGTTTATTTGATGTTCGATGCAGCAACTTATTTCTTGCCCGTTGAACAAAAGCCAGTCGGTGGATGTTTCCAGGGCTGTAGCGATATCAACTAGTGTGGAGACGCTGAAACTGGAGCGGGCAGTTTCGATAGCGCTGATGTGGGTGACGGAAAGATGTGTCAACTCAGCCAGCTTTTCCTGTGTTAACCCTTTTTCTTTTCTTGCTTTTTTGATTTTTTCCCCGATTTGTGTGTCATTCAGTTTCATGATAAAATGCCTTTCTTTAGATTTTAAATATATTGTAGTTTCAACAGACTCTATGGAAAGTGACCAAGAAATCTGCTCAAACCGAGAACAAATTTTTTCCTCTAAATCCCTATTTATTGCAATTCCTTATCTGTGACTGTTGGGTGGTAATTTCATGCGCGCATACCATCTTCCCCTTCCCCTCCTGCCTCGCACTGAATCAGTCGGGCAAAAAGTTCTCGTGTATCATAAGCCATGTGTTCACCTCGGGGTTGAAAAGTTTCACTAATAACATATGCACTGGGCAAGAAATGTGGTATACTATAGAAAGAAATTTGTCGAAAGACTTTTTGAAGGGAGAAAGGATATGTTTTTTGTTGGAAGTATGCTTGCGGTTTTGATCATTCCGCTGGTGTTGATTTTTGCATTTGGGATTCCAGTTTTGCTGGCAGTTTTGGTTTATCGAGACGCCAACAAGAGAATTGACTGCACACCATGGCTGTGGGCTTTGGTCGCAGCGCTGGTTCCCAGCTTTATTGGAGCCATTGTCTATCTGATTATTCGCAGAGATTATCCGCTGAAACCAGAATACCAGATGTACAGTCATGAGAGAGTGCATCCACAGTATAGCGCAGATCCGTCACAGACAGCCTATCGGGAAGAGGGACAGACTGGTGCATACGAAACCTGGCCAAGTGAGAAGAAAGGTATGCCGACCTGGGCAAAAGCATTGATTATCATCGGACTGGTCGTCTTTGCGATCGCAGTCATTGGCATCATCACCAGTGTCATCCATTCTATCATCAACTACGCTGGTTACGATTACTATGGAAATCACCATTATGGATTTTAATAGGATGATTGATTGAGAAATGATTCAGGACGGCTACTTTGTCGTCCTGAATATTAGTTTTTTGAGCGCTTTCCATTTAAATGGAAGCAGCGGGAAGAGATAGGAGTGACCGCTGAGGGTTTTGGTAAAGGCAACCTGCAGCATTCCAAGCACTAGCGCACCAATCAGACCTGGTACACCAAAGAGCATTGCACCAATGAGCATCAGTAGACGGATGAATTTTACGCCATAGGACAGTTCGATGCTAGGCTGTGTAAACGACGCCAGAGAAACCACTGCCATCATCAAAATGGTCTGGGGAATAAACCAGCCTGACTCTACAGAAAATTCGCCCAGGATCAGCGCGCCGATGACGGAAAGTGACATGCCCAGTGATTCCGGCGTGTTCAGGGAGGCAAGGCGTAGACCGTCGATGGCCAGCTCCAGCAGGATAAACTGCCAGAAGACAGAGAGCGCATAAGGATCCTTTGGCGTAATAAAGTCCATGTCGCCCGGCGGTGGAATGTCGCCTTCCACGATGAGCAGGTAGATAGGTGTCAATAGCAGGATGACAAACATATTAAAAATTCGAAGCAGTCGCAGATAGTTGCCCGTAATCAACGGAAAATAGTAGTCGTCTACGTCTTGGGTAAAATCAAAGATGCCGACGGGAATCAGTACCACGGTAGGGGAATTATCAATGACCAGCGCAATTTTTCCTTCGGTTAAATGGGCAGAGATGATGTCGGGACGCTGAGTGTAGCGCACTTTGGGAAAAGGGTTCAGCCGCCATTTTCGCTTACCGCCGTTGAGATTGACAATCAATTGTTCTACGACGGTCTGATCGCCAATAGACACGCTATCCAGTACAATTTGTGAAAGCCCTTTGCCGATGCGTTTTACGAGGTCTGTATCGGCAACGCCTTTCATATAGCAGACCGCAACATCCGTGCGGGATTTTTCTCCGATGGTATACTTTTCAAAAATCAGCCGATTGTCACGAATTCGACGACGAATCAGCCCCAGATTATCCATGAAGTTCTCTGTAAAGCCATCTTTTGGCCCACGCAGGGTCTTTTCTTTTTCGGGCTCTTCCACACTGCGCTGCGGGTATCTTCGCGTGTCTGCTATGATAATTTTGTCAAAGCCGTCAAGAATAATAGGAGACAAACCAGAATACAGAAATTGGACCGCTGTGTCAATATCGGTTTCGATAGAACTGTTAATAAAAGGGAAAAGCTCTGCTACGAATTGGTCAGTGTCCTGCATCTGTTCCATGCGTTCCTTGGGTATGGCAAGGAGAAAGTTAAACAAAAGCTGCAGCTTTTCGCTGTCGGAAAGCCCATCTACAAAGTAGAGTCTACCGGCCCTTCCACCGATGACAATCTGCCGTTCCACCAGATCAAAGGCTTCGCCCAGCGGCAGCTGGCCTGTAAAGTGTTCTAGAAAATACGGATATTTATTTTCGCTCATAAAAACCTCCCTGTTGATAGAATATATTTTGCCAAAAACCTTGAAATCTATGCGCTGTAAATGGTATGATGATATGGATTTAAAAAGCTTTGCAAACATCGGAGGTTTGAATAAATGGATCATAACAAATTAGCGGAATTGTTGTTTCCGCAGATAACAAAAACGCCGGCAGACTACGAAGCCATGTACCCTGCGCGGGATTTGCCTGCAGGCGCCATGGTAACAAGGCTGGGACCTAGCCCAACTGGATTTATTCATCTTGGAAATCTTTACGGCGCGTTTGTGGACGAGCGGCTGGCGCACCAGAGCGGCGGCGTGTTTTACTTGCGTATTGAAGATACGGACGACAAGCGTTTTGTAGAAGGCGCTGTAGAGATTATTATTCATTCCCTGCGCTTCTTTGGCATCCATTTTGACGAGGGCGCAGGTCTTTGCGGCGATACAGGCGCTTACGGCGATTACACCCAGAGCCGCCGCGGTGACATTTATCAGTGCTTTGCCAAAAAGCTGGTGGCAGAAGGAAAAGCTTACCCGTGCTTCCTTACAGAAGAAGAAATTGCAGAAATTCGCGCGGGGCAGGAAGCTGCGAAGGCGAACCCGGGCATCTATGGCGATTACGCAAAGTCAAGGGAATTGTCTTTGGATGAAATCAAAGGGCGTCTGGCGCAGGGAGAATCTTACGTTATAAGGCTGCGGTCTACTGGAAATCCCGATCAGAGCGGTGATGATGTGCGGAAAATTCACATTCGTGATGCGGTGCGCGGCGTTTTGGAGATGCCAGAAAACTTCCAGGATGTGGTGATTTTAAAGGCAACAGGCATTCCGACTTATCACTTTGCCCATGTGGTGGACGATCATCTGATGCGTACGACGCATGTGGTTCGTGGCGCGGAGTGGCTGCCGTCTCTGCCGATCCATGTGGAACTCTTTGAAAAACTGGGATGGGAACCGCCGGTTTACTGCCATACTGCCCAGCTGATGAAACTGGATGAAGAGGGCAACAAGCGGAAGCTGTCCAAGAGAAAAGACCCGGAACTGTCTCTGGATTACTATAGAAATCAGGGCTATCACCCGGCAGCAGTCAGAGAATATCTGCTGACGATTTTGAACTCCAATTTTGAAGAATGGAGAATGGAACATCCAGATGCGTCCATCGATGCGTTTACCTTTACCACAGAAAAGATGAGCAATTCCGGCGCCCTCTTTGATTTGCATAAACTCAATGATATCAGTAAGGACGTGCTGCTTCGTATTTCTGCGGCGGATCTTTATGACTTCCTCAAGGGCTGGGCAGAGGCGTTCAAACCGGAAATCCTGCATATCTTTGAAGACAGAGCTTATTTGGAGCGCATTTTGGATCTAGGTAGAAATGACAGCAAGCCGAGAAAGGATTTCATCTATGCCCAGCAGATGGTGGAATTTATCAGCTATTTCTTCGATGATATGTTCAAAATTGAAGACGCTATGCCGGCGGAAGTGCCAGAAGAAGATATTCCTGTTATTTTGCAGAAGTATCTGGAAACCTATGACCATGCTGATGATCAGAGCCAGTGGTTTGACAAGATCAGAAACCTGGCAACGGAACTGGGATATGCTGCCAAACCGAAGGATTTCAAGAAACATCCGGAAGAGTATAAGGGGCATGTAGGGCACGTCAGCACTGTCATCCGAATTGCACTGATGGGACGCGCGCAGTCACCGGATGTGTGGGAAATTCAGCAGATTCTGGGAGAAGAAAAAACCAGAGAGAGAATCGCTGCATACAAATAAAAATGCGGATACACGAAGGACGAACCAGCGCATCAATCGGATTGAAACGTAGTGTGTCTGTCCTGCTGACGCGAGCAGCCTTGATTATTTAAAAAACACGTCGCAATGGATAGCCTATTGCGGCGTGTTTTTCATGTGCATTTTAATTTTGATACTGAACAAGCGCCGATGAAACTGACCTCAATTTTGTGAAGAAAAAAATTCTCTATTGACAAATCTTTCCGTCAGTGGTATCCTACTTAAAGATTTTTAATTAAAATTTTTTAAATAAATTATTTTAATTAAAAATGATGAAATAGTTTAAAAGATGAAAAGGAGAAGATAAACATGAAATTTGAAGAAGTGAAAGAAATTATGGTAGATACGTTAGGTTGTGATGAGGACAAAATTTTGCCAGAAGCAAGTCTTGCTGATGATTTAAATATCGATTCTCTGGATGCAGTGGAACTGGTGATGGCAATTGAAGAAAAGTACGGTATCAAGATTCCTGATGAAGAACTGGGCAATATGAAAAAAGTCAGTGATATCGTGACCGCTGTTGAAAAGTATCAGGCATAACCAATGAAACAGCAGGAATACATGGATTTAATCGACCGCTTTGAGGATTCTTCCTTGACTTTACTGTCTATCGAAACGGAAGGCTGGAAGGTTCATCTGGAAAAGGGCGGAAGCGCGGTCCTGCCTGAAGAACAGATTGCTGCTGCGAAAGCTGCAGCGCCGATTGCGCAGCCACATACAGCATCGGCGCCGGTGCTAGAAGAACGCGCCATGGTGCAGCGCCCAAAGGCGGTTGAAAAAGGGGAGCTTGCAGACAGTTGCCAATCTGTCAAAATCAAAGCGCCCCTTGTGGGTACCTTCTATCAAGCGCCGTCTCCAGCAGATCCTCCCTATGCAGAGGTGGGAAGCTGCGTCGAAAAAGGGCAGGTCTTGTGTCTGATTGAGGCGATGAAGATGATGAACGAATTGAAAGCGCCGATGGACGGCATCCTGCGCGCCGTATGCGCAGAAGATGGTCAGCTTGTAGAGTATGGGCAGATTCTCTTTGAGGTGGAGCCATGCTGAAACGAGTTTTGATCGCAAACCGGGGTGAAATCGCGGTGCGGATTATCAGAGAATGTCTGGATTGTTCTGTTGAAGCAGTGGCTGTACATTCAGAGGTAGACGAACAGTCGTTACATAGCATCATTGCAAGTCGCAGTGTGTGTATCGGCGGCGGCAGAGCCAGAGATAGTTATCTGCATATCGCAAATCTTATCGAGGCAGCGAAGGGTACTGGCTGTGACGCCATCCATCCTGGCTTTGGCTTTCTGTCCGAAAATAGTGACTTTGCGAGAAGCTGTGAAGAAGCGGGTCTGACTTTTATCGGTCCGTCTTCAGCGGTCATCGACCGTATGGGCAGCAAAGCAGAAGCGCGCGCACTGATGATCGAAGCAGGGGTACCTGTCGTACCCGGTTCTGATGGTATCGTGCAGACGCTGGAAGAAGCCAGAGAAGTTGCAGAGAAGATCGGGTTTCCCGTTTTGCTCAAAGCTTCAAAGGGCGGTGGCGGCAGAGGGATGCGCAGAGCCGATACACCGGAAGAAATGACGGGAGCGTATCAGGCAGCCAAAGCAGAAGCAGAGACATGTTTTGCAAACGGAGATTTATATATAGAAAAACTCATTACGCATCCGCGTCATATTGAATTTCAAATTTTAGCGGATCGCTTCGGCAATGTGGTGCACCTGGGAGAGCGAGACTGCTCCATTCAGCGGCGCAATCAGAAACTGGTAGAGGAGGCGCCTGCCTGGGGACTTTCTGAAACGCTGCGCAGTGCCATGGGGGAAGCGGCTGTCAAAGCCGCCAAAGCCTGCGGCTATGAAAATGCCGGCACAGTAGAATTTGTCGTAGATGGAGACGATCAATTCTATTTTATTGAGATGAATACGCGGATTCAGGTGGAGCATCCTGTGACAGAAGCAGTGACCGGCGTCAATATCGTGCGGGAACAGCTGCGGATTGCTAGCGGGCTGCCCCTGGGCTTCACTCAGGAAGATGTGAAGCTGAACGGCCACGCCATTGAATGCAGAATTACGGCAGAAGATGTTTTTGCCGATTTTGCGCCTTGTCCAGGCACTGTGGATTTCATTCATTTTCCCGCCGGTGCAGGGATTCGAGTAGACAGTGCGCTTTACAACGGGTGTGCAATTAGCCCGTACTATGATTCCATGGTCGCAAAGGTCATTGCCAGCGGTGCCACCAGGCTGGAAGCAGTACGGCGTATGCGGCGTGCGCTGGAAGAAATGGTCATTACCGGCGTGAAAACAACGCTGCCGGTACAGCATCTTCTCATGTACCATCAGGATTTTCTGCGGGGCGGCTATGATACCGGCTTTCTGGAAAGTCATCTGCCGGAAATTCTGAAAATCTTTGCGGAAGCAGGAGGCAGAGATGAATCCATTTAAAGAAAAGCGAGAATTATTAAGGACCTTGCGCAATATGAATCCGAAGGATTTGCCGGTCATTTGTCCTGAATGTCAGGAAAAGACACTGCGTTCAGTCCTTGCTGAAAACTGTTACGTCTGTCCGGTCTGTGGCAGACACTATAACATTAGTGCCAGATATCGACTGAAAATCATGGCGGACAAAGGTTCTTTTAAAGAGATTTGCAGGAGTCTTTCCGGCGGCAATCCGCTGGACTTTCCCGGTTATGAGGAAAAACTTTCCGATCAGAGGGAAAAAACAGGTCTGAAAGAGGCAGTGGTCTGCGGGACAGGAAAGATTGACGGCGTCAAAGCAGTACTCTGCGCAATGGATAGTCGCTTTATGATGGCGAGTATGGGAACCGCGGTAGGAGAGAAGATTACCAGAGCCTTTGCGTATGCAACAAAAAATAAACTGCCTGTGATCATCTTCGCGGCGTCAGGCGGCGCGAGAATGCAGGAGGGTATATTTTCCCTGTTCCAGATGGCGAAGACGGCGGCAGCCGCAGAGCGTCATGATCAAGCCGGGCTTCTGTATATTTCTGTGCTGACCCATCCGACCACAGGCGGTGTGACTGCTAGTTTCGCAAGTCTTGGCGATATTATTCTGGCAGAGCCCGGCGCATTGATTGGATTTGCAGGCCCCAGAGTCATCGAACAGACCATCGGGCAGGCGCTGCCTGCGGGATTTCAGCGGGCAGAGTATGTAGAAGCACACGGATTCGTGGATCGGGTCGTTGCGCGAACGGAGATGCGAAAGGCGCTGGGGCTTTTGCTGCGACTGCATGAGCGGAGGAATAGACGATGAAACATCAGAATTTGACGGCGGCTGATCGTGTGGCGTTGGCAAGACGGGCAGACAGACCTTCTGCCAGCGCGTACATCGACGCTATGATAGAAGATTTTTTTCCGCAGTACGGGGATCGGCTGCATGGAGAAGACAGCAGTATTCTCGGTGGCGTGGGCTTTTTTCACGGAAGAGCGGTGACTGTCATCGCGCAGCAGAAGGGCAGCAATTTAGAAGAAAATTTGGCTTGTCGTTTCGGTATGCCAAATCCAGAAGGATATAGAAAAGCGGTGCGGCTGATGAAGCAGGCAGAAAAGTTCCACCGTCCAGTGATCACTTTTGTAGATACACCAGGTGCGTATCCGGGGGTGGAAGCAGAAGCTGGCGGACAGGGAGAAGCCATTGCGCGCTCTATCGCCTGCATGGCAGCATTGCAAACTCCGGAAGTGGCGGTATTCATTGGAGAAGGCGGAAGCGGCGGCGCCCTGGCGCTGGGAACCGCAGATCGGATTATTATGCTGGAAAACAGCATTTTTTCTATTCTGTCTCCAGAGGGCTTTGCCAGCATTCTTTGGAAAGACGCCAAACGAAGTGATGAGGCTGCAGAAGTGATGAAGCTGACGGCAGAGGATTTAGCCACACTCGGTATCTGCGATGTGGTGATTCCAGAAGGCGCAGAGGGAGCTCATGCGGCGAAAGACTATATCTTTGACCAAGTAGAACGGGAAATCGAGGCAGCCCTAAGCGTACTGGAAAAAAAGCATGGAGCAGCGCTGGCAGAAGAGCGATACAGACGGCTTCGGAAAATCGGCGACAGGAAGAAAACAGAAAGGAAAGACCATGGCAGGAGTGAAACTTTTAGGACTGGGAAAGGCCAGAGGTGACCAGCTTGTCACCAATGATGACCTGATGCAGCAGGTTGACACCAGCGATCAGTGGATTCGAGAAAAATCCGGCATTCGCAGACGGTTCTTTGCCGTTGAAAAGACCGCGGCGGATCTTGCTGCAGAAGCGGCGGAGGCTGCAGTACGGCAGGCAGGTGTACCGAGGGAGCAGATTGCGTTATGCATTGTTTGCACCTTTACGGCAGATGATCAGACACCGGCGGCGGCCTGCAGCGTGGCAGGAAGACTTGGGCTTTCTGAAGAAATTCTGGCGCTGGACGTCAATGGAGCCTGCGCAGGTTTTATTTACGGGTGTCATCTGGCAAACGGGCTTTTGGCGCTGCAGCCGAAAAAATACGCGCTGGTCATTGGTAGTGAGAAGATTTCACCTTTTATGAATATGCAGGATCGCGGCACTTGTGTCCTCTTTGGTGATGGCGCAGGCGCAGCAGTGCTGGGCTTTGATGAAGTGGCAGATTTTGTCTTTTACGGCGGCTGCAGACCAGATCGGGATGTACTGCACTGCAGACGAGGTGATTTCATTGAAATGGGCGGTCAGGAGGTTTACCGGTTTGCGGTCAGCATCGTGCCCGCAGCCATTGAGAAAACGTTGGAACGTGCAGGGCTTGAAAAGTCAGATATCGACTACTTTGTTTGTCATCAGGCCAATGAGCGGATTATCGATGCGGCGGTAAGGCGTATCAGAGTGGAATCTGCTAAATTTTTTAAGAACTTATACAGCTACGGAAATACATCAGCAGCAAGTATTCCCATCGCACTTTGCGAGATGGAGGAACAGGGTCTATTGCAGGCAGGCTGCCGCCTGGTTTGCACGGGATTTGGCGCGGGACTTTCCTATGGCAGTATGTTAATCAGCAAATAAAAAGGAACTTGAATTTATGAAAATCAATGAGCTTTTAAAGATAGAATTTCCCATTTTTCAGGGTGGTATGGCGAATATTGCCACAGGCGAATTTGCAGCGGCAGTTTCCAATGCCGGTGCGCTGGGCATCATCGGCGCTGGCGGTATGAACGCGCAGACCCTTCGGGCGCAGATTAGAATTTGTAAATCTTTGACAGAGAAGCCCTTTGGCGTCAATATCATGCTGATGAATCCAGATGCAGAAAAGATGGCAGAAATCGTTATTGAGGAACAGGTTTCTGTGGTGACAACAGGGGCGGGCAATCCGGGAAAATATGTGGAAGCCTGGAAAGCAGCGGGCATCCACGTGTTTCCAGTGGTTTCTTCTGTGGCGCTGGCAAAGCGTCTTGCTGCGCTGGGCGTAGACGGCATTATTGCGGAGGGCTGTGAAAGCGGCGGTCACATTGGAGAACTGACCACCATGGCTTTAGTGCCCCAGGTTTGTGATGCGGTAGACGTGCCTGTCATTGCAGCAGGTGGTATTGCCAGCGGCAGACAGATGGCCGCAGCTTTTGTACTGGGTGCCTGCGGTGTGCAGATCGGTACTTGTCTTTTGGCAAGTCTTGAATGTCCTATTCATCAAAATTATAAGGAAGCCA
The DNA here is from genome assembly GCA_947367725.1 of uncultured Eubacterium sp. Lineage (GTDB taxonomy): Bacteria > Bacillota > Clostridia > Peptostreptococcales > Anaerovoracaceae > Senimuribacter. The sequence goes on along the minus strand of CANBFZ010000008.1, from coordinate 1,250 downwards.
TTGTCAAAGCCGGGGATAACGCTACCATCGTCACGGGAAGAAGCGCCGGCGCACCGGTGCGCAGTCTGAAAAATCCTATGACCAGAGAGTATCTAAAGCGGGAGCAGCAAGGCGCGGATAAAATGGAGCTGGAAAAGTTCACATTAGGGTCTCTTCGCAAAGCGGTCGTTGGCGGCGACGTAAAATACGGTTCTTTGATGGCTGGGCAGGTCAGCGGCATGGTGCGGGAAATCAGACCGCTTAGACAGATTTTAACGGAAATGGTAAATGAATATGAAAACATTAGATAAATTGTCTGTGCCGGTCATTCAGGGCGGTATGGGCGTAGGCATTTCTATGGGAGGTCTTGCAGGTGCTGTAGCGTCCTGCGGCGGTATGGGTGTGATTTCTACCGTCAATATCGGATTTCGGGAAGTGGACTTCTGGGAAGCGCCGGAAAAGGCCAACAGGAGAGCCCTTGCAGCTGAGATTGCAAAGGCACGGGCGCTTTCTAGCGGCAGAGGGCTTCTCGCGGTCAATGCCATGACAGCGACCACGGGTTTTGCCGATTTAGTAAAGACTGCCGCAAAGTGTGGCATCGACGCAGTTATCAGCGGTGCGGGACTACCCCTTTCTCTGCCGGAACTGGTGAAGGGATTGGATGTACTGATTGCACCCATTGTATCCAGTTCTCGTGCGGCGAAAACCGTTCTTTCCATGTGGGAAAAACGCCATGGCCGCAAGGCAGATTTTATTGTAACAGAAGGAAGCCAGGCAGGTGGACACTTGGGTTTTACAAAAGAAGAAGCAGAAGGGACTGCGAAGCCGCTTCCGGTTCTTGTGGGGGAGGTCTGCGCTGAAGCGAAGGACATTCCCGTTTTTGCAGCAGGCAGCGTCTCCTGTGCAGCGGACATGGCGGCAGTGAAAGAGGCGGGCGCCTTTGGCGTGCAGATTGCCACGCCGTTTATCGCGTGCAGAGAGTGTGACGCTAGTCAGGGTTTTAAAGATGTGATTTTAGCAGCGTCTTGTGAAGACGTGATAATTTTAAAAAGTCCGGTGGGTATGCCGGGGCGGGGGCTTAGAACGCCTTTGACGGAAAAGGTCAGCACAGGGGAGAAAGTTCCGCCGAAAAAGTGTGTGCGCTGCATTCACGGCTGTGACCCGGCAAAGACCCCTTATTGCATCAATCGGGCGCTCATTGAGGGATACTATGGAAATTATGAAGAAGGGCTGTTCTTCTGCGGCGGCAACGTGGGAAATGTCAATGAGAT
>CANBFZ010000007.1 GCA_947367725.1 uncultured Eubacterium sp. | reverse complement strand
TTTCTGTGTTGATTCAGGATGCAGCAACGACGATGATTAACAGCAGCATTACGACAGTGAGCAATGTGATTGGCGCAGTGGTCAGCTTCTTTATCGGCTTTGTGTTTGCCGTCTATATTCTGATGGCAAAAGAAAAACTGGCGGGACAGGGCAAGCAGATTCTGTATGCAGTGCTGAAAGAGACCGCGGCAGATAAGACACTTTATGTACTAGGGCTTTCCAGCAGAACTTTTTCTAAGTTCATTTCTGGTCAGTGCCTGGAAGCCTGTATTCTGGGGCTGATGTTTTTTGTGGCTATGACAATTTTTGGCATGCCTTATGCCATGCTGATTTCTGTTCTCATTGCGTTTACAGCACTCATTCCTATGGTCGGTGCTTTCATCGGCTGCATCATCGGCATTCTGCTGATTCTTATGGTGAGTCCGCTGAAAGCGGTGATGTTTTTAGTGCTGTTTTTGGTTCTGCAGCAGATTGAGGGCAATCTCATCTACCCACATGTGGTCGGCGGCTCCATTGGGCTTCCGTCTATCTGGGTACTGGTTGCGATTACCGTGGGCGGCAGTCTCATGGGTGTGGCAGGTATGATTCTTTTCATCCCGATTTGCTCCGTGCTCTATGCGCTGTTTCGGCTTTATATCAAAAACCGGCTGGCAGAAAAGCGCGTTTCGCCGGAAAAATGGCAGGAGAAAACTGTCTTCGATGAAGCGATTCTGCTTTCAGACAGAGAGTCTTAGCGCTTGTCTGCAATCCTTGCAGAGGAAGAAGACCAGGCAGGTCGGATGAGAATGAGTCGCCTTTTCCAAGCCATGTAAACGCTGAAAGAAGAAACAATGACTAAAAACAGCAGGTTAAATAGAAAGTCTGCAGGATTGACGGTTTTTGACCAGGCGGACAGATAAAAATGCCTGAAAAACCCCCAGCAGAGTGCGGCGCAGGCGGCGATGACCGGGTACATGTGCAAGAAGAAACGGCGTCCGTAGAAGGCAGAAACTAGCAGTGGCATGAGAACAAAGAAGCCAGAGACAGTACATGCCAGCAAAAAGCTGCCCACCAGGAATAACAGAGGACTTTCATAGCTGCTGCCTGCGAAGAGAATAGACAACTCTGCAACCAGAGAAAGAAAAATGGCGCTGCTGAAGGGACCTTTTCGGTCGCAGCGGCTGCCTGTTATCATTGGGCCGATGATGCAGCCAAGTCCTGAAAGTTGGCGGCTCAGCACCAGGAACTTGTCATCCAGCGCAAGAAACCGGCCGTAATGATAAAATGCATCTGCAAAAGCGCAGAAAATAGACATGGAAAGAAGAAAAATCAGCATCATTGTAAAGGCTGGATTTTTGATATAGGCAGGATTTTCGTCAGGCATGCCGAATTTTTTCTTCTGCAGAAAAAAGAGATAGACAGAAACTGCGACGGGAACTGCCAGCAGGAGGATATTTTGCTGTGTAAGAAACAGCAGCAGAATAAAGAGACCGATGACCAGACCTTTCCTCGGACTGTGAAGTGGTTCCAGCAGCATAGGAACGGCAAGCAGCGCCAGAAGCTGTAAAAAATCGAACATAAAATCCTCCCTGCAATGATTTGATAGATGGTACTATTGTTCGGGACAGAGGGAAAAAATATACCAGGTGTTTTTTGTCAGCAAAGTGACGTGAAAATCTTGTGGTGGTAAAACATCGGACAGAAGGAGACGGATGAACTATACATATATGGTGAGATGTGCAGACGGCAGTTTATATACAGGATGGACCTGTGACCTTGCAAAGCGGGTTTTGGCGCATAACAGCGGAAAGGGTGCCAAATATACCAGACCCAGACGACCGGTGGAGCTTGTATATTATGAAGAATTTGCAGAAAAAGAAGACGCCATGAAGAGAGAAGCTGCTATTAAAAAACTTTCCAAGGAGAGAAAAGAACTGCTGGTGGCGCAATTCGACAAAATATGATAAAATAAAACGATGTCAGATAGAAAAAGGAACGTGGAATCTATGATGAAAAAATTGAGGAACAGATTGATGTGTATGGTTCTGCTCGTTTTGCTGGTCGTTCCGTCAGCAGTTACAGCAGATACAAAAAACGAGACTGCGGGGAAAGATGCAGGACGAGATACGATTTCTATTGTCTTTTCTCATGATATGCACTCACATCTTGAAAAGTTTGCAAAGATAAAGACGGTGATTGATGCAGAGAAAAAAGCCTGTCCGCGGACGTTTGTTTTCGACGCAGGAGATTTTTCTATGGGCACGCCGTATCAGACCATTTATAAAAGTGAAGCCAGTGAACTGCGCATGATGGGGAAAGTCGGGTATGACGCGACGACGTTGGGCAATCATGAATTTGATTATCGTTCCAAAGGACTTGCCAGAATGCTGAAGACGGCAGCAAATTCCAAAGATAAAGTGCCGGCGCTGATTATCTCCAATATCGACTGGGAAAAGACGCTGGCAGAGGAAGCGCTGCAAAAAGATGGCGCCCAGCTGCAGGCGGCATTGGAAATGTATGGTGCAGTGCAGACATACCAGGTTTTTATCAAAGATGGGGTAAAAGTGGCTGTTTTCGGAATCTTTGGGAAAGAATCTGCCAGCTATGCGCCGGAGAGCGGTACTCATTTTAAAGATCCAGTAGAAACGGCGCGCAGCATCGTTGAAAAAATTGAGAAGACAGAAGATGCAGACCTGATTGTCTGCCTGTCTCACAGTGGGACTGCCAAAGATCCTGCGGCTTCGGAAGATGAAATTCTTGCAGCAGAGGTAGAAGGCATCGACCTGATTATCAGCGGACACAGCCATACAGAACTGGCAGAGCCGCTGCTGGTAGGTGATACGGTCATCGCTTCAGCGGGACAGTATAACGACAATTTGGGTACAGTGACCTTTGAAAAACGAGACGGTACCTATCAGCTTTCCGGCTATGCGTTGAAACCGCTTTCCAGTGCAGTGAAAGACGACCGGAAGACTGCAGCGGCGGTACAGAAATTCAAAAAACTAGCGAACCGGAACTATTTTAATCTCTATGGTTACGATTTGGATGAAACCTTGGTGACCAATCCGGTTGCGTTTACCGGCATTGATACATTTGGACTGGTGCAGGGTGAGGATGCGCTGGGCAGTCTGATTGCAGATGCTTATATAGATGGGGTGCGTCAGGCAGAAGGCACACAGTATGTGCCTGTAGATGTGGCGGTTGCGCCGGCAGGTGTGATTCGAGGCTCTTTCTCAAAAGGAAAGATTACAGTGGCGGATGCATTCAACGCATTGTCCCTTGGAACCGGTAAAGACGGCGTGGCAGGCTATCCTCTGGTCAGCGTGTATCTGACGGGAAAAGAACTGAAATTGGCGGCAGAAATCGATATTTCTGTTTCAGAAATTATGAGTCCCGCACGGCTGTATTTTAGCGGACTTTCTTATACATATAACCCGAACCGGCTGATTTTGAACCGTGCATTTGATATCAAGATTACAGACGAAAACGGAACATCTGCAGAACCGGAGGACGAAAAGCTCTACCGAGTGGTCGCAGACCTTTATTCAGCACAGATGCTGGGCACTGTCAACGATCTGTCTTATGGACTGCTTTCTGTGGTACCGAAAGATGCAGACGGGGCGCCGATTACCGATTTTGAAGATTACATTATTTACGATCAAAATGGACGAGAACTCAAAGAATGGTATGCGCTGGCAGGTTATCTGAAGTCGATGACGCCGGAGAAGCTAACCCAGCAGTACAGTGCGCCGCAAGGCAGAAAGGTGCTGGAAGACAGCAAGGCGTTAGCCGATATTTTTAAAAAGCCCAATCGTTTTTTTCGCATGATGGCGGCGGCGTTGATTCTGGTTTTGTCGGTGGTGATTTTACTGATCGTCTTACTGGTGAAGCTTTTGAGACGGTTGCGGTATGGAAAACATCCTATGCGGAAAAAAGATATGATGTTCAGCAGACGATAGGGTAGCGGCAATGGACAGCGAAGCGAAAGGAATGAGCGGAGGAGTATGCGAAGCATACGTTGCCTTTTTGCCCCGCAAGTACAACGAGCGGCAAGGCAAAACGGACAGCGAAGCGAATGCAATGAGCGGAGGAGTATGCGAAGCATACGTTGATATTCCGGAAATATCGAAAATCGATATTTCCTACATAATAAAAAAGCGGCGGAACTGCCATAGGCAGTTCCGCCGTTTTTTTATTATTTGGCAGGAGAAGTGATTTTGGTTTTAGAAGCTGCAGCCGTTGCGGCCGTTAAACTGGCAGGAGATAGAGGTGGTGCGGGATGATCTGCCCTGATTGGTATAGCTGCAGGTATTGTTGCATCCGCAGGATGCAGGTTCGGAAGGTGCGGCGTCGCAAGTGTTGCAGCCGCAGCCACAGCTGCAACCATTTTCTTCGTTGTCGTCTCTGCGGCCGTCATCACAGCATCTGTTTCGGAGCTGAAATGCGTTGCTATCGTCATCTGCCATGCCGCATTCGCCGATATTCTGTCTGCATTTTTCGATGTCATCGCAAGGTACGTTGACACTCTGTGCATTGGTTCTGAATAAAGTCTGTCTGGTAACCTGTACATCAGCAATTGGTTCTGCGACCAGACAGCCGGTAACAGTCAGGCAGCAGGTACCGCCGATCTGTGCAGCGTGAATGACAGGGTTTAAAAGTGTTGCATCTGCATTGAAGGAGAAATTAATGATCGGTGCAATGCCGCCTGTAGTGCAAGGCAGACATAATTCAGAAGTAGCGAAAGTTGCCTGACCAGGAATGTTGACGAAAACATTTTTCTTCGTGGTCAGAACCAGTTTAAACTTCTTGCAGGTGCCGCCGCCAAAGGCGCTGCCGCGCAGAATGATGGTCAGCTTTGCATTGAAACCGCCAATGCCGGAAATCAGCAAATAAGCTTTTGTGGAAAGACCGCGTTCCATGCAGGCACAGTCGCCGATTTTTGTCATCAGTTCATTGGTAGCTGCCATGTATCTTTCGTTAAAGAACTCCAGTCCGTCAACCGGAATACCGTCTACTGTTACGTTGCATGGGTCAATTTGTCCAGGGCATGTCAGGTCGAAATCGCTGACGATGACTTCCGTGCTGTCGATGACGAAATTCAGGTCATTGCAGTCAAGTTCTGTGCAGCCACAACCGCAATTACAGCTGTTTCTGCAGCAGTCACATTCGCAACCGCAGTCGCAGTCCGCTGTCTGCGGATCGGTGAAAGTCAGCTGCTGATCAAAGTTTTCCGAAGTTGCGGAAAGCGATGACATCAGCGGACAGGATTTTATCTTCAGATCTGAAAATACCTTATTCAGGTAAACCAGGGATTCGTTGTTCATATTCAATTACCTCACTTTTTATTATTAAACAGCTTCGGGGAAAATGCCCGAAGGCATAGCTGTCGCTATGTAGAGATATCATATCTTATGCAGGCGGCAATATTTAGGTGCAAAGAAAAACAGTAGTACAAGATATAGTAATGCTGTTTTTTTTCGTGGGGACATGCCATTAAAAATCAAAAAAATGGGGAGTTTTTTCAAAAAAGTGGGGAAGTTGTCTTGAAAAGTGGGGGGAAGTGGTGTAGAATGGAGAAGAATAAAATCGCAGCAGTGTACCGTATGGGTAAAAGATGGAGGCACATCCATGTTCATGGGGACTTTTAACAATTCAATAGACACCAAGAACAGAATGATCGTTCCTTCTAAGCACAGAGATCAGCTGGGCGGCAGATGTGTCCTGACGAAAGGCATGGACAAATGTCTTTACATCTACTCCATGAGTGAATGGGACAAGCAGATGGATAAGATTGAAGCATTGCCTGAATCGGACCCGAAAGTCAGAGCATTTATCCGGCACTTTTGCGCCAATGCGGTGGACTGTGAATTCGATAAACAGGGGAGAATTGTGATTCCGGCGGAGCTCAAAGAGTACGCAGGCATTGATAAAGATTTGGTCACCATGGGTGCCATGAGAAAAATCGAAGTCTGGAGTAAGGAAATCTGGGACGCACCGGATAACGAAAATAAGATGGATTCTGAAGAATTTGCAGAATCCCTGGCGCAATATAAATTTTAGGGGATATCATGGAGTTTAAACACACTTCAGTTCTGTTGGAAGAATGTATTGAAAACTTGCATATCAAGCCTGACGGCATCTATGTGGATGGAACGCTGGGCGGTGGTGGACATGCTTCTCAGATTTGCAGAAAATTGTCTGCTGCCGGCACACTGATCGGTATCGATAGAGACCGGGACGCACTGGCGGCTGCGAAAAAGCGATTAGCAGATCATCCATGTCAGAAACTCTTTGTGCAAACCAACTACGCTGATATTAGGCAGGTATTGCAAGAATATGGGATTAGATACATCGACGGGGCTTTATTAGATTTAGGGGTATCATCCTTCCAACTGGACAATTCCCAAAGAGGCTTTTCCTACATGCATGACGCACCCCTGGACATGCGAATGAGTCAGGAAGACGGCTTTTCTGCTTGGGATGTTGTAAACCGTTACGAGCAGAAAGAGCTGACCCGCATCATCTCGACGTATGGAGAAGAAAAATGGGCGGCACGTATTGCATCTTTCATCGTAAATGGCAGAAAAAACGGTTCGATTGAAACGACTGGACAGCTAGTAGAATTGATTAAAAGCGCGATTCCCGCTAAAGCAAGAAGAGAGGGACCGCACCCGGCGAAACGAACGTTTCAGGCGATTCGTATCGAGGTCAATGACGAACTGGGTCAACTGGAACACGCCATAGAGGCATTTTGCGATGTGCTGGCGCCATCGGGCAGACTGTGCGTGATTTCTTTCCATTCGTTGGAGGATCGCATCGTCAAGGAAATCATTGCAAAGCGGGCGAACCCGTGTACCTGTCCGCCGGAATTTCCGGTATGTGTATGCGGAAAAAAAGCCGATATCGCCAAAATTACAAAGAAACCGATTCTTCCCAGTGCGGAAGAACTAGAACATAATCCCAGATCCAGAAGTGCAAAACTTCGGGTTTGTGAAAAAATCGGATGAGGTATTGAATGAAAAACCAGGATAAGAAGAGGATCTTGACAGGTGCGTTGATCATTGGACTGATTTGCATCGTCATGGTCGTGGTTAGCGCATACGCTGCGGAACTGCGTGTGGAGAATAATAACCTGATGACTGCAAATGACGCGATTCAGGGGGAAATTGATACATTGAATATTAAGATCAAAAGCGCGAATAATGTGGAACACATAGAAAAGGTGGCCAAGGGCAAACTGGGTATGGTTTATCCGACAGATGGAGAGTGCGTTTATGTGACGGAAGAGGATCAGCCTTCCGAGAACTTCGCGATGGTGATTAAAGAACAGGCATACAACTAAGCAACGAATCGTATACTATTTTTGGAATAATTTCATAGAACTGCAGCCGGACAATTGAATAAATCTATCAGTCTGGCTCTTTCTTTTTTCAGATAAAATAAGAGCCAGCGGCATGACAGTTGGTCTATATAGGAGAGTTTTGGGAAAACATGGCAAGAGTAAGTGGAAAAAATAAAAAGCGGGTAATTATTACCTTTGCAGCGCTCAGTATGCTGATTTTACTGCTGGCATTTCGCTTGGCGTGGATTCAGGTAGTCAAGGCGGAGGAATACAGCGATCTGGCAATTGACCAGCAGACCAGCGATATTCCCATTGAGGCGAAACGGGGCTCTATCCTCGACCGAAACGGGGAAAAGCTGGCGACCAGCGCCGCCTGCTATACGGTATGGGCAAGACCTGCACAAATCAAAGAAGAATATACGACGGACGGCAAAATCAAAGAAATCAGCAGTCAGCTTGCTGTGATTTTGGATATGGATGCGGCCGAAGTAGAAGAAAAAGTCACCAAGCAGCAGGCGCTGATTAAAGTAGCGAAGTATCTGGATAAAGAAACTGCGGATCAAGTCAGAGAACTTGATATTTATGGCATTGAACTTGCCGAAAATGCAAAGCGGTATTACCCGTTAGGGGATTTTGCATCCCAGCTTTTAGGCAGTGTCAACGATGACAACGAGGGACGCAGCGGTGTTGAATTCCAGTACAATGAATATTTAAGCGGCATTGCAGGCCGTTGGATTAAGAATACCGATATCAACGGCAATACGCTGGCATATGGGGAAGAAAAATACTATCAGGCAGAAGACGGGCTCAACGTGGTTTTGACCATCGATGAAGTACTGCAGCATTATGCCGAAAACGCCGTCGCCAACGGCATGAAGGAAACCAAGGCGAGCCGAATCATGTGTCTTGTCATGGATCCTGCCACTGGCGATGTGCTGGCCATGGCGACGAATCCGGGCTTTGACCCAAATGAGCCGCTGGAGCCTGTCAAAAAAAGTGAACAGAAGAAATTTGACGCCATGACCACAGAAGAACAGGGTACATACTTGAATCAGATGTGGCGCAATCCTATCATCAGTGATACCTACGAGCCGGGTTCTACGTTTAAATTAGTTACTACATCGTCGGCACTGGAAGAGGGCGCAACGACCATTTCTACCAAGTATCACTGCAATGTAGGATACCAAGTGCCAGGCACCAAGGTGACACTGCACTGCTGGAGTACGGTGCCCCATGGAGATGAAACGCTGAAAGAAGCGGTAGGAAACTCCTGCAACCCAGTACAGATTCAGATGGCGATGAAGCTGGGGAAAGAAAAATACTATGATTATCTGGAGATGTTTGGCATTACCAGTATATCCAAAACACACATTGATCTGCCAGGAGAAGCATCTGCGCAGGTACAGCCAAAGGAACTGATTGGTCCTGTAGAACTGGCCACGATGTCGTATGGTCAGGGTGTTGCTGTGACACCAATGCAGCTGGTTACCGCAGTCTGCGCCATCGGTAACGACGGCGTCCTGATGCAGCCAAGAGTGGTGAAAGAACTGACAGATGCTGACGGCGATACGGTAAAGACCTTTGATACCAAAGAAGTGAGAAAGGTCATTTCTTCTAAAACCGCAGATGAAATGAAAGAAATTATGGAATACGTTGTCGCTGAGGGAGGCGGTGGCAAGGCAAAAGTGCCAGGTTACCGGATTGGCGGCAAGACAGGTACAGCCGATAAACCTTCCGCTACAGGCGGTTATTCGGAAGATACCTATTCTTCCTTTATCGGTATGGCGCCGATGGATGATCCGCAGTTTGTCATTTTGGTGGTCGTAGACAGTCCGAAAGGCATTCAGTTCGGCAGTACCACGGCAGCGCCGATTGCAAAAGAATTTATGGAAAACGCATTGCCTTATTTGGGCGTGAATCCGAAATATACCAAAGAAGAAGAAAAAGCACTGAAATCAGAATACGTGTATGTACCAGATCTGAAAGGCAAGAGTTACAGTGCAGCCATCGGCATTTTGGGAAAATACGACCTGGAATACCAGGCAGTGCCAAAGACTACTGGCTCCAAGGATTTTACTGTAGTAGAACAATATCCGAAGGCGGGCAAGAAGATAAAGAAAGGTGGAAAGGTATACTTATATAGAGAATAGATTGAAACAATAGAACCGGAGTGGATTGAACTGAAACTTTATGAACTGCTTGTGCATGGGTCGTACCGCTGTGTGCAGGGCGACCTGAACCGTGAAATCACGGCACTTGTTTACCATTCTGAAAAGGCATGCGAAGGCTGCGCTTTCGTATGTATCGAAGGAACAGAAGCAGACGGACACGATTTTGCAGAAGAGGCGGTGCGCAAAGGCGCAGCGGCAGTGATTTGCCAGAGAATACCGGATGTGCCGCAGCATGTGACTGTGATCGTTACGGAAAACAGCAGAAAAATTATGGCACAGATGGCGTCAGTATTTTACAGAGAACCGGCGCGATCCCTTTGCACCATCGGCGTAACCGGTACCAAAGGGAAAACCACGACAACCTACATGATACAGCAGATTCTGCAGAAAGCCGGAAAAAAATGCGGTCTGATCGGAACGGTACAAATTGATACCGGCAGCCGCGTGATAGAAAGTGCGCGTACGACGCCCGAATCGGTAGAAATCCAGCAGTATTTGCGGGAAATGGCAGACTGTGGATGCGATGCCGCTGTCATCGAAGTTTCTTCCCAGGCGATGAAACTATGCCGGGCAGATGAAATTTTCTTTGACTATGGCGTATTCACCAATTTGTCAGAAGATCACATCGGTCCAGGGGAACACCGAGATTTTGCCGAGTACGCAGCATGTAAAGCCAAACTATTTCAGCGGTGTAGAGAGGGGATTGTAAACGGAGATGATCCCTATGTCGATGTGTTGTGCAAGGACGCTGCGTGTAAGGTAATGACCTATGGCATGGAGGCTGGAAGAAACTTGCAGGCGCAGCAGGTGGATTATGTCAAAATTCCAGGAAAACTGGGAGTGGAATTTCAGGTAACAGGAGATTATAATATAAATTTAGTTACAGGTTTACCCGGGAAATTTTCTTGCTATAATGCACTGGCAGCGATTGCAGTCTGCAGCAGGATGGGCGTTGATGCAGAAAGCATCAGAAAGGCGCTGTATGAAATTTGTGTGCCGGGCAGGCAGGAAATGTTTTCGGCAGGCGCCAGCAGGGTTATCATGGTAGACTATGCCCATAATGGGGTGGCTCTTGAAAATCTTTTGACCGCACTGCGGGTGTATCATCCGAAAAAATTGACCTGCGTCTTCGGATGTGGTGGACAGCGAGATCCAAACAGACGATATCAGATGGCAGAAGCTGCTGCGCGCTATGCAGATTTTACCGTGGTGACTTCCGATAATCCTCGTGGAGAATTGCCGTCTTCTATTATTGCAGATATCGTATCGATTCTTGTGGAAAGAGGGGCAAACTTTGCTGTAATTCCGGACAGAAGACAGGCAATTTTCTATGCGGCGCAGCACATCGGTGATGGTGAAATTGCTGTCATCGCAGGCAAGGGGCATGAAAATTATCAGTGCATTGGCGCGCAGAAAATACATTTTGACGACCGAGAAGAAGTGCGGGCGTCTATAGAAAAGGTGAAACATGAACGCAATTACTTTAGGACAAATTGAACAGGCAACAGAAGGTATGCTTTTTACAGGCGATTCGTCGGTGCAGATTTTTCATATCTGCACCGACTCTCGCCAGGCAAAGGAAGGGGATTTATTTGTGCCTATTGTGGGAGAAGTCCACGATGCACATAAGTTCATTCCCGATGTAGCGAAAAGAGGCTGTACTGCGGTGTTGACGGAACGACCCGATGCAGTGCCTGATGGTGTAGATGCGGTATTAGTAGAAGACACGACCAAAGCGCTGCAGAAGCTATCTGCCTGGTATCTGAAACAGCTGCACTTGAAAACCATTGCAGTAACAGGCAGCGTGGGCAAGACTAGCACGAGAGATATGGTTTATGCCATTTTGAAACAAAAGTATCACACCGGTACTACCGTAGGCAATTTCAATAATGATATCGGCGTACCGCTGACGATTTTCTCTTTTGATGCTTCCATGGAAGCCGCTGTCTTAGAGGTGGGGATGGATCACAAGGGAGAAATTCACAGACTTGTAGATATCATCAGACCAGACGTGGGCGTGATTACCAATGTGGGCCTCTCTCATATTGAAAATCTGGGTAGCAGAGAAGGCATTTTGGCTGCGAAAATGGAGATTACCGATTATTTTGGAGCAGAAAATACGCTTGTCATCAATCAGCATTGCGATATGCTGCAGCAGGCCGATTTTGACGGCGCTTATGCGGTGGTGCGCGTAGCAGAGGGCGATGATGGTGATTACAGGGTACATGATATTGTGGATGATGGAGAAAATGGCATTTCTTTCCGCTTAACAGCGCAGGGAGATGTATACGAATTTTCTCTGCCGGTGCCCGGTGCACATAATGCATATAATGCAGGACTTGCCATTGCAGCATGTTGCAGTCTGGGTGTATCAATAGAAGAAGCCAAACGAGGACTTTGCGCGCTGGAGCTGACCGGAAAACGGCTTTCTATCAAAGAAGCCGGCGGCATCAAAATCATTGATGACACGTACAATGCGGCGCCAGACTCCATGAAGTCGGCCATCAATACTTTGGTACATGCCAGCGGCGCACGGAAAATTGCGATTTTGGGCGGTATGAATGAGCTGGGCGAAACATCTGTCGCTTGTCACAGAGATGTCGGCGCTTATGCAGCGCAGCAGAACATAGATCTGCTGATTGGCGTAGGAGAAAAGGCAGACGATATTGTTTCCGGCGCCAAAGAAGCTGGCGGAGTGAAAGACGTATATTATTTCGGAGACAAAGGCACGTTTTACCGGGAGGCCATGGGGCTGTTCCGGCAGGGTGATACGATTTTAGTCAAAGGTTCCAGGGCCATGAGCATGGACCAGATTGTGGATAAAATTTTGAAAGAACAGGAGTAACACACATGCAGATTTTTCAACTTGTATTTTTAGCAGCACTGGGGATGATTGCTTCCACCGTACTGACCTCTTTGGAAATTCCTATTTTAAAACACAGACAGTTTCAGCAGTTTATCAGAGAAGAAGGACCCAAGTCGCACCTTTCCAAAGAAGGGACGCCGACCATGGGCGGTATTGCCATCTTTGCGGCGCTGGTTTTGATGACGTTGATCGGCGGCTATGTCTCTACAGATACTTTTGTAATGCTGGGTGTGACCCTGCTCTTTGGTTTGATTGGTTTTTTCGACGACTATATCAAAGTTGCCAAGAAACATAATCTGGGGCTTAGGGCATGGCAGAAGCTGGTACTGCAGATTCTTTTCGCAGGTGCACTTGCAGTGTATATGGCCAATTATTCCGGCTACGGCACGGAGGTATGGATTCCATTTATTGATCAGTACATTGACTTTGGATGGGTTTACATTCCTTTTGTGATCTTTGTAGTTGTTGCTATGGCCAATGCAGTGAATTTAACAGACGGTCTGGACGGTCTGTCTTCTGGTGTAACAGCGCTAGTTGCATTTTTCTTTGCGATTACTGCCATGGAGTTTGGACATCATAGTGCGGCCATTTTCTGTACGGCGCTGACAGGTGCGTGCCTGGGATTTCTGGTCTTCAACCGATATCCAGCAAAACTTTTTATGGGCGATACCGGTTCCATGGCGCTGGGCGGCGCGCTTGCATCAGCAGCCATTATCATGAAAGTAGAGTTTTTACTGCCGATTGCAGGACTGATCTATGTGCTGGAGGCGCTGTCTGTCATGATTCAGGTAGGGTATTTCAAACTGACCGGCGGCAAACGATTTTTCAAAATGGCGCCGCTGCACCACCACTTTGAAATGTGCGGCATGAAAGAAAAAAACGTAGTCGCTATGTTTTGGTTTATCGCACTGCTCTGCTGCGTGGCAGCCTATGTAGTGATGAATATTTAGTGCAAGAAGAGGGAAGTATTGGAAAGAAGCACAAAAAAGAGGTAAGAGATATGAACGCGAATGTAAATAACATCAAACATAAAAAGGTTTTAATTGTTGGGCTTGGAAAATCCGGTATTGCTGCTGCGCAGGCGATGCTGCGCCTATCTGCACAGGTGTCCATTCAGGATTCTAAGAAAGAAGAGCAGGTGGATGGACAGCTTCTAACATTCCTGCGTGGCAAGGGCGTAACCTGTTATTTTGACCGGATTCCTCACGATATGGGACAGTTTGATATGCTGATTTTAAGTCCTGGCGTCAGCCCGGCGCTTCCGTTCATCGCAGAGGCGAAGGCAGCCGGCGCAGAGATTGTAGGGGAGCTTGAAATCGCTTATCGCATTGGGCAGGGGCAGTATGCTGCCATCACCGGCACCAACGGCAAGACCACGACGACCACGCTGGTGGGTGAAATCTTCCAGGCGGCGAAACGAAAGACTTATGTCGTTGGCAATATTGGTGTGGCTGTAATTTCTGCGTCACTGGATGCGGAAGAAGATGCGTGGCTTGTGACAGAAACCAGCAGTTTTCAGTTGGAAACGACGCGATATTTTAAACCAGCTGTATCCGCAATTCTGAATTTGACGCCAGATCATTTGAATCGGCATCATACGATGGAAGCTTATGGCGCGGCAAAAGCGAAGATTTTTGCCAATCAGCGAGAAGACGGTTATCTGATCATCAATTATGATGACAAGGCGTGTTATGCACTGGCTCGAGATTGCAAAGCTAAAGTGGTTCCGTTCAGTCGAAAAGAGGAACTTCCTTTTGGCGCCTTTGTCAAAGACGGGCAGATTGTCATGAAAACAGAAAAAGGTGATATAATAGAAATATGCGGTGCAGAAGAATTGCATATCATTGGAAGTCATAACCTGGAAAACGCGCTGGCTGCTGCTGCGATTTCCTATTATGCAGGCATTGATCCGGCGGTGATTGGCGAAACTATCCGCAATTTCGGTGGTGTTTCACACCGACTGGAATACTGCGGAGAAGTGGACGGCATAAAGTATTACAACGATTCGAAAGGCACCAATGTGGATGCGGCGGTGACTGCAATTCGCGCCATCCAAAAAAATATTCTGCTGATTGCCGGAGGTGACGCCAAAGGGCAGCAATTTGATGCGTTTGTCAAATCCTTTGACGGCAGTGTCAAGAAGCTGATTCTGATGGGCAGGGATGGTCCTTTGATTCAGGAGGCAGCAGAACGGGCAGGATTTACAGATGTTGTGACTGCAAAAGATATGGATGCATGTGTGCGCATAGCGGCACAGATGGCAGAGCCTGGTGATACGGTGCTGCTTTCTCCTGCTTGTGCAAGTTGGGATATGTACGATAATTTTGAACAAAGAGGAGAACACTTTAAACATTGTGTTCAGGGGTTAGACAGATAATGAAATTAAACCTAAGAGGCGGACGAAACTTAAGAGCGAGCGATTTTGTCATTATCGCAACGGTGACGATTCTGGTGATTTTTGGTGTAGTGATGGTGTTCAGTGCCAGCTATTACAAATCGATCAACGAATCAGGTTCTCCTTATGATTACCTGATCAGACAGGGCGTATTTGCCCTCAGTGGATTTGTGATTATGGCAGTCTGTTCCTGTCTGGACTACCATATTTACAGACGGCTTTCCATTTTGATTTTGATTACTAGCTTCGTACTTTTATGTCTGGTTTTGACGCCGCTTGGCGTAGAAGAAGGCGGCGCCACCCGTGCGCTTTATATCGGTTTTACGATTATGCCAGGGGAAATTGCAAAGATTGCGGTGATCATCTTTACTGCGTCTTTCCTGGCCAGTGATACAAAATTGATTTTGTCTTTTAAGAAAGGCGTTTTGCCGCTGGTTGTGATGATGGGTGTTTTTGCCGGACTGATTATCAAGCAGCCGAACCTTTCTACTGCGATTACTGTCTGCGGTATCATTGCCGGCATCATGTTTCTTGCTGGATTGCAGTGGCGTTACGTAATCGGCGCAGGCATTTTGGGAAGTGCGGCAGTAGGTGGGCTGATTTTAATTGGTGACGATATCGGCATGAAACACTGGAAAAAGAGGATTGTTGCGTTTACAGATCCTTTTGCTGACGCATTGGGTGACGGCTTTCAGGTGGTACAGTCACTGCTGGCGCTGGGTTCTGGCGGCTTGTTCGGTCTAGGACTTGGGAAGAGCATTCAGAAAAATTTATATTTACCGGAACCGCAGAATGACTTTATTATTGCCATCATCGGGGAAGAACTGGGGCTGATCGGCTTGCTGATTTTGCTGGCAGTATACGCGGTACTGATCTGGCGGTGTTTTCACGTCTGTCTCAATGCGCCGGACCGATTTGGCATGCTTCTTTCTGGCGGAATTACCATTATGATTGGACTGCAGGTTGTTCTGAATATTGCCGTCGTGACTTCGTCGATGCCGGCCACCGGTATTGCCCTTCCATTTATCAGTTACGGCGGAAATGCACTGTGGATTTTTATGGCCAGTGCAGGAATTGTACTGAACGTTTCCAGACAGAGCGGCAGTGCCCAAGGGGCGGAATCAAAATCGTCCCGGTGACAGATAGAGAAAAGAGGATAGAAACGATGAGAGTGATTGTAACAGGCGGCGGCTCTGGCGGACATATTTATCCGGCCATTGCCATTGCAGATAAAATAAAAGAAAAAGAACCAGATGCAGAAATTCTTTATATCGGCAACGATATTGGGCTAGAAAAGGACATTGTACCAGGTACAGGCTATCCGATAGAACTGGTCAGCGCCAAGTGGCTTGATCGACGGAACCTGCTCAAAATTTTTGATACGGGATTGACTACCATGCGCGGCATCGGGCAGGCCCTTCGGATTATGAAGAAGTTTAAGCCGGATGTGGTCATCGGCACTGGCGGCTTTGTCTGCGTACCTGTGATGTATGCGGGTCATAAGTACGGCGCCAGATGCTATCTTCATGAGCAGAATGCTTATCCAGGTGTTGCCAATAAGACGCTGGAAAAGTTTGCGGATAAAATGTTTCTCGGTTTTCCA
>CANBFZ010000006.1 GCA_947367725.1 uncultured Eubacterium sp. | reverse complement strand
CTTTTCCCCTTACCATGGCCCAGCAGACATGTCTACCCAAAGGGTCATGTTCCAGTGGATAAAGTCCCCAATCTTCCGGATGATTTTGAAAGTACGCAATCTGTGCAAAATGTTTCGTGAAGAAATCTTCTACCAGTCGTTCCCCTGCCGTGTTCGTATAACTTTCTATTTTCACATATGCATAAAGAATCTCTTTGATTTTTTCACCCAGCGACATAAAAT
The DNA here is from genome assembly GCA_947367725.1 of uncultured Eubacterium sp. Lineage (GTDB taxonomy): Bacteria > Bacillota > Clostridia > Peptostreptococcales > Anaerovoracaceae > Senimuribacter. Next base: position 16,328 of record CANBFZ010000006.1, on the reverse strand, counting down.
CCAAATCGTGATGTTTCATGACTGCTCCCTTACACTGTTATTTTCTGCAGACAGGACAGGTCAGACAAGTCGGTCCGCCGGTTCCTCTATAGGACAATTCTTTTCCTTCATACGTATATACCGTAACCCCTGCATCTTCAATTTTTTTCTGAATTTCTGGACATCCCGCAATCAGTACACAGATCCCCGGTTCCAGCGCCAAAAGATTTGTGCCAAGATAATCATACTCTTCATCATTACATTCAATGAGTTGGATACCTTTTTCAATCAGGTATTCTCTGAAAAATACCGGCATGTATTTAGAGTAAACGACGGCTTTATCCGTATCCACAAAACTGATAATGCTCATCAGATGCAGGCAGGCTTCTTCTCCATCGCCATGGGGCATTGGAATAACGATATATTCATCGATAAAATCCTTTGTCAGCGCCTTGAACTGGCGGATTCCCTCGTCATTGGTTCTATACCCTCTGCCGATTGCAACCGTCTTTTCGTCAATCCAAAGCACGTCACCGCCTTCCATTTTACCCGGCGCTTCAATATAGCCCAGGGTCGGTACCCCGTGTGCTGTTAAAAAAGCCTCTGTCGCAAAGCGCTCTTTGCTTCTGAGCGCTTTGCCCATCGGAAAGTAGATCGCACCCTTTTCCGTCACTTTCAGGGAATCATGGGTATAAATAGAGTCCAGTCCCGTCCTTTCATCATAAGGCAATTCATATACGTGTTTCACATGATCCCTGATGATTTTCTCAAAAGCGGCATATTCCTCTAGCACCTTTTCATAATCTGGACAACCGAAATACTGAAAGGCTTCCCAGTTCTTATTTAGATTCTCCTGGCTCACAAACGCCGCTTCCGGCTTCTTAATTAAAATTGTGTCAATTTTTTTGACCATGCTCTGGCATCCGTAATTCATATCTTTCCTCCATCTTAAAAATATTTTTTAAAAAAAGGGAATGCATTCTCATACATTCCCTCATTATCACATAGTATTTATGTTCTTTTCACGCATATCCACGATATGCTTTATGATCTGCTTTCAGCTCTGCAAGTAATGCGCTGTCTGTATAAAGCTTCGCCGTCAACGTCAACAGATAATCCGCAGAATTTTTAATTGCACGGTGGGTTCCCGCACAAGTCATCTCCGCCGCAAACTCCTTCGTATGCGCATCATAATTCTTCCCAATCCCCATAATCGGATGAAAGGTCGGGCACCGGTAGTCTACATTCCCAATATCGGAAGAACCTGTCATAGCAGATTTGCCTTTGGCAAAGTCGATGCCCAAATCTTCAAAACAGGATTCCATAATCCGCTTTCCAATCTCGCTGATATGCAGTTCATGAAACGGCGCCCCGACTAAAAACGATTCCACTTCTGTCCGTGTTGCCATTGCTGCCGCTTTCGCACAGTCCTTGACCCAAGCGGTGATATCATTTAAATCCTGTCTCTTTGGCGCTCTTGTTAAGAATTCAATTTCTGCAAAGTCTGGAACAATATTGGAAGCCGCACCGCCATTCTTGATGAAGCCGTGCATCCTTGCCTCCTGAATGACATGTTGCCGCATCATATCGGTGGCTTCTAAAAAGAGTCTCGCTGCATTGAGTGCATTTCTGCCCTTCTCCGGTGCTGCTGCCGCATGGGCTGGCGTCCCGTGCCATTTGAATCCCAATCCATCCAGCGCAATAAAACTGACTTCTGCCGTGTTGAATCCGCCCATATGCACCATGGCTGCAAAATCATAGCCGTCAAACACACCCTGCTCTGCCATATAGCATTTATCCCCTTTGATTTCCTCGTCTGGGGTGCCGATAATGTCCACACCAAACGCCAGCTGTTCTTTGACCTGATGCAGCGCCAATGCGGCAAGCACACTGGCTGCCCCGCTGGCACAGTGTCCACAGGCATGCCCAAGTCCACGCAGGGCGTCATATTCTACCAACAGCGCCATTCGATGTTTCTTTTCTGGATGGATCGTTCCTTTAAAGGCTGTATCGAATCCAGCAAAAGGATATTCTGTTTCCATCCCATGTTTTCTCAGCAAATCCACAATTCTTCGGGAACTTTCATATTCTGCTGACCCAGTTTCTGGATGTTCTGCCATATAATCATTCAGTGCAATGACCTCGTTCTCAAAGGTATGCACCTGCGCCAGCAACAAATCTCTAAATTCTTTTTCCTGCATTGCGAAACCCTCTTTCTTCCCTAAATGCATGACCACAATGTTCCGAAAGAATCATACAAATTATAAAATATATAATATATCTTTTTGAGTTTGGATATATTATATATGAGCATTTTTGCTTTGTCAATAGGAAGAATCTGCATTTTCAGATAAATTTGCGTTTCTTGTCGAATCTTGTTGACGAAAGATTATCGCCGTTATATATTATATATAAGTGTTAAGATAGGAGAGGGAACTATCATGGAAAGATTTAAAACATTAAAAGATCACGTCTACGACTACATTGCGGAACAGATTCGCGACGGCGCACTGCTGCCAGAGAAGAGAGTCAATGAAAACGTCATCTGTGAAGAACTGAATATCAGCCGCACACCAGTCAGAGAAGCATTGATTCAGCTGGCTGCCGAAGGCGTTTTGGAAAATCGTGCGCGTAAAGGTTTCGTGATCAAGGCGATGACACAAACCGATGTAAAAGAAATCTACGCAGTCATCGGCATTTTGGACGGCTATGCAGCAAAGATGGCATGTGACAGTCTAACTGAACAGGACTACGCTGACATGGCATTCTATATCGATGCCATGGAACTTGCCATTCATTCGGGCAACTACGAAATGTACTACAAACAGCAGGTAATTTTCCACCAGCTTTATATCAACAAGTGCGCCAACAACACCTTGATTGATACCATTGCAAAGACAAAAAATAAACTGCTGAAGAAAACTTATATTGAACAGAACAACGAAAACCTGAAAGAAGTGTTCTCTATGACCAACAATGAACACAGAAAAATCCTGGAACTGTTTAAAGAAAAAGATAAAGAAACTTTGTTCCATTACATCGCAGATGTACACTGGATGCCGGATTACGCAACCTACGATATGATCGTGTAGGCTTTTCCTGCATCATCGGTGTAAAGGCGCTGTGCTGGCAACGTAAATCACGCAAAAAAAATGCCAATCAGATGCTTGACATTTCTCAAATATCCAAGAATAAACAGGGAAAAAGCCTTGCAACGTAAACTGTAAACCACCACACGGAAGAAGATTTCTTCCGTTTTTCTTTTTTCCCTGTTCATTTTGAACTATTCTTATTATAATCCATTTTCTACAAAAGTAAATACCTGAGATCGAAATTATTTATGGTAGGTTTCCCCGCGGATCATTTTAAAACTTCTATACACTTGCTCTAGCAGAATCACCCGCATCATCTGGTGTGGAAAGGTCATCTCCGAGAAAGATAGTTTAAAGTCTGCGCGGCGACTGACTTCCTCCGACAATCCCAGACTGCCGCCGATAATAAAGACAACATTGCTGTTTCCTGAAAGTCCCAGTTGCTGCACCTTGTCTGCCAGCTTTTCAGAGGAAAGCATCTTTCCTTTGACTTCCAGCGTGATTACATACATATTGTCTTTCAGGCGCTTCAGAATTTCTCTGCCTTCGGTCTCTTTGACCGCTGATTCTTCCGCTGCGCCAGCTTTATCCGGGAGTTTCGCCTCCTTCAGTTCTATGATATCCAGGCTGCAGTAAACGGAAAGCCGTTTACTATACTCTGCCACCGCCTGTACCCAGTATTTTTCTTTTAATTTTCCAATACAAATAATCGAGATATGCATCTGCTACACTTCCATCACTTTTCCGATTTCATCTCTTGGCGCAATGTCCAACATCAAATCTTTATCTATGTAAAGCTCCTCTTCAAAGAGGATATTACGAATGGTCAGATATGCCTGCCCCGGCGTGTTATTCTTTCTGCTGAGATGGGCAAGTACCACCTTCGGCATCTCCATGCGGTTTTTGGCTTGCCGCGCTTTCACCATTCTACAGAGACAGTCCCCCGCAGCCTCATTGGACAGATGACCCTCATCGCCTAAAATTCTCCGCTTCAAATAATACGGATAGGCGCCCATTTTCAATATATTTACTTCGTGGTTCGCTTCCAGCACTAAAAGATCCGCCTGGGCGATCTGTGAAAACATTTCCTCGGAAATGCAGCCGGTGTCAGTGACAATGGTCAGCTGTCGTCCCTGATGGAGCAGCGAATAGCCAAAAGGTTCTGCCGCATCATGGGATAATCGAAATGGCACCACCGTAATATCACCGATGATAAATCGTTCAGAAATGCCAGCGGCTCTTGCCTGCGCCCCGTCAATTTTGTCCATGACTTCTCGCAGCGTTCCTGTGGAACCGTAGACCTTCGCATTCTCCGCTTTTTTGCTGAGCATTTTCAGGCTTTTCACATGATCCACATGTTCATGGGTCACCAGAATCCCATCTACCTGCTCTGGGGAAAGATTCTGTTGGGCAAGTCCCTCCAAAATCCGCTTGCCTGTAATGCCTACATCTATTAAAATTGTCGTACTTTCACTTCTTACCAAATAGCAGTTGCCGGAACTACCGCTGGCAAAAGAACAGAATTGAAACGCCATCTCTTACCTCATCCATTTAAAAATCACAAAAAATATTGTATCACGTTTTCCCAGCCAATGCTACGATGAATTTATGGAAATCCCCTAATATCTATAGACGAAACGTGTGCATCAATATAATCCCATACCTTCACTCTCTTGCAAAAAAATTTCCCGCAAACAATGAAAATCACCAATTTTTCGTTGTACTTTTTTACAAAATAAGGCATAATAGTATGTGTGAAAAAATTACAAAGGGGTTACCGATGATGATTTTGAGAATTTACACAGACGGCGGCTGTTCCGGCAACCAGAGCAGCGAAAACGCCGGCGGCTGGGGCGCCATTTTAGAATTCGGCGAACATAAAAAAGAAATGTTTGGCGGAGAAGCCAATACTACCAATAACCGAATGGAACTGACCGCAGTCATTGAGGCCTTTAAGGCACTCAATCGAGATGGACAAACCGTAGAAGTTTTCTCTGACAGTGCTTACGTTTCCAATTGTTTTCGCGAAAAATGGTATGAAAGCTGGGAAAAAAACAAGTGGCGCAATGCTGCCAAGAAATCCGTAGAAAATCAGGACTTGTGGAAAGAACTCCTGGCGCTGGTGCGCAGGCACGACGTGAAATTTTTCCGCGTAAAGGGGCACGTAAACCTGAACAGCAAAGCTACGGACTTTGATAAACTTTACACGAAATTCGTCGGCTGGAACGGAAGCCGTTTCTCCTTCGACGATTTCAAATATATTACTGCGATGAACAACCGTGCCGATGAACTGGCAAATATGGGGATCAGTCGCATCAAAGGAGAATCTTAAATATGGAAAGAAAAGTAGGAACAGTATCCAGAGGGCTTAGAGCTCCCATCATAAAAGAAGGTGAGGATCTGGCACAGATTGTCATCGATACCGTCATGGACGCAGCATCTTGCGGGGAATTTGCCATACAGGACAGAGATATTCTGGCTGTCACAGAATCCATCCTGGCAAGAGCGCAGGCAAACTATGCGACCACCGATCAGATTGCTGCAGACGTAAAAGCCAAGCTTGGCGGAGAAACCATCGGTGTGATCTTCCCGATTCTCTCAAGAAATAGATTTGCGATCTGTCTGCGCGGCATCGCCAAAGGCGCAAAGAAAGTCGTGCTTATGCTCAGTTACCCATCTGACGAAGTGGGCAACCACCTGGTGGATATCGACCTGTTAGACGAAAAAGGAATCAACCCATATTCCGACGTACTGACCCAGGCTCAGTTTGAAGAACTCTTCGGAAAATCCAAACACACCTTCACTGGCATGGACTATGTAAACTATTACAAAGGACTCATCGAAGAAGAAGGTGCAGAAGCAGAAGTCATTTTCTCCAATAATCCTAAGTCCATTCTGGCTTATACCAAAAATGTCCTGACTTGCGACATTCATACTAGAGCAAGATCCAAGAGACTGCTGAAAGAAGGCGGTGCAGAAGTGGTGCTGGGCATGGACGATATTCTGACTTCCAGCGTAGACGGCAGCGGCTACAATGACAAATACGGTCTGCTGGGCTCCAATAAAGCGACCGAAAACAGCGTCAAACTCTTCCCGATCCACTGTCAGGAATTTGTTGACGGCATTCAGAAAAAGATTCATGTGCTGACCGGCAAAACGGTAGAAGTTATGGTTTACGGTGACGGCGCATTTAAAGACCCTGTAGGGAAAATTTGGGAACTGGCGGATCCTATCGTATCTCCGGGATACACAAAAGGTCTTGACGGCACTCCAAATGAAGTAAAACTGAAGTATCTAGCAGACAATGAATTCGCAGATCTGAAAGGCGACGACCTGAAAGCAGCTATCAGCGAATACATAAAGAACAAGGATGCAGAGCTGGGCGATGCTATGGTGGCAGAAGGCACCACGCCTAGAAGACTGACAGACCTGATTGGTTCTTTATGCGACCTGACCAGCGGCAGCGGCGACAAAGGCACACCGTTTATCTACATTCAGGGATATTTTGATAACTATACCAACTAAAACACGAGGCGGCATCCAAATGATGCCGCCTGCATTTTTACCTCTTAAAACCCTAATGCTTCACAGGCAAGGATGACGTGCGTAAGATAATTTTGTGATATGGGTTGTATTTTTCATGGGTTTCACATATAATAAAAATGTGATTACAAAACACAATAACTCTAATAAAAGTGTGAAGGAGGTATGTCTATGGAACGATTGATTTTAAATAAGCTGCTGGATTGGAAAAGTTCACCTTACCGCAAACCACTAATCTTAAAGGGTGTGCGCCAGGTAGGTAAGACTTGGGTCCTCAAAGAATTCGGCAGACGTTATTATGAAAATACAGCCTACTTTAACTTTGATGAAAACGAGGAATATAAACAGTTTTTTGAGACCACCAAAGATGTAGAACGCATTCTACAGAATTTAATGCTGGCCAGTGGTCAGAAGATTGTGCCAGAAAAAACGCTCATTATCTTTGACGAAGTACAAGACTGCCCTAAGGTTATTAACGCTATGAAGTATTTCTGTGAGAATGCGCCGCAATATCACATTGCCTGCGCCGGCTCTTTGCTGGGGATTGCCTTGGCGAAACCCGCCTCCTTTCCTGTGGGAAAAGTCAACTTTATGCAGATCAATCCTATGACCTTTATGGAATTTCTACTCGCCAACGGCAATGATAATCTAGCCCAATATCTGGAGTGCGTAGATACCATTGCGCCGATTCCTGATGCCTTTTTCAATCCACTCTATGAAAAATTGAAAATGTACTATGTTACAGGCGGTATGCCGGAACCAGTGCTCATGTGGACGGAAGCAAGAGATGTTCCTGCTATGCAGGAAGCCTTGTCCGGGATCATCGGTGCTTATGAGCGTGACTTTGCCAAGCACCCCAATCTCAACGAATTCCCGAAGATCTCTATGATCTGGAAGTCCATACCGTCCCAACTGGCAAGGGAAAATAAGAAATTTATCTACAAGGTGGTTAAAGAGGGAGCACGCGCCCGGGAATATGAGGATGCTTTGCAATGGCTGGTAGATGCCAGGCTGGTACATAAAATCTACCGCAGCACCGCGCCCGGCCTGCCAGTAACTGCCTATGATGACCTGTCTGCATTTAAGATATATCTGGTGGATGTAGGATTACTCCGTCGTCTGGCGCAGTTGACGCCTACGGCCTTCGGAGAAGGCAATCGTTTATTCACCGAGTTCAAAGGTGCACTAACTGAGAACTTTGTGCTGCAGACCTTAATCACGCAGTTTGAAGTGGTTCCCCGGTACTGGAACCAGAATAATCCACCCTATGAGGTAGATTTCCTTATCCAGCGGGAGAATGATATTTTCCCTGTAGAGGTTAAGTCCGAGACCAACACCACCAGCAAGAGCCTAAAGAAATTCAAAGAGCTGTTCCCGAATCAAGTCAAGCTTCGTGTGCGATTCTCGCTGGACAATTTGAAGCTAGACAATGATGTGCTCAATATTCCTCTATTTATGGCTGACCAGACGGATCGGCTGATTGGACTGGCATTGGAACAACGTCAAGTTGAAACACATAGTTAATGTTGTAGAAACTATACGTATTATCAAAGTAACACTTTTTTTCACAGATTCTCCATATGGAAACAATACAGAATAGAGCCCATGGACCATTACAGATCCATGGGCTCCGTGCTTTCTTTCATAACTTCTGGGCGAAAAGGAAACGATTCTAAATCAATCGATCCCCTGCCATCTCATAAAAGATATGTGCAAAACATCGCTTCAGATTTTAAAACGAAAGAGATGTTTTATATTGCACTACAAAATGTTAATTGTCTTTCTAAGGTTGGGCTTGATTTTGACAGCTGTCGCTTCTTCTGTATGATCTTCAAATTCCTCTGGTGCGTCTTCATAACGAATCATATTGCCGCTGCCACCCACGCAGCCGCCTACGCATGCCATACCTTCAATAAAATTATTCGGCAGCAATCCCTTGTTTGCCCGCATCAGCGCCTTCTTACACTCTTCAATCCCAGAGCAGGAGATTGGATTGAATTCAAAATCCGTTACATCTAATTCTCGCAGTGCCTGGGTCACAGCCTCTGCAAGCCCGCCACTTCTAGCGAAAATTCTTCCATAGTATGTCGCCTGGTTCCACTCGGTTTCTTCCTGCTCTTTCAGAATAATGTCTCTGCTGTCAAAGAGCGCCTGCAGTTCCTCAAAGGTAATCGCATAGTCAACATATTTGCTGATTTCCGGCTTTCTGACCTCCGCTTTCTTTGCAATACAAGGTCCGATAAACACGATAGTGTATTCTGGATGTCCCTCTTTCAGGAACTTGGCAAGTTCTGCCATCGGTGAATAATTATGTGAAATTTTATCCACCATATCCGGGAATTTCGTCTCTATGTATTTTACAAAAGCAGGACAGCAGGAGGAAGTCAAAAATCCCTTTTCCACCAGTTCCTGGGCTTCCTTGATCGCAACCATATCTGCGCCCAAGGCAACTTCCATCACTTCGGCAAACCCTAGCTTATGAATGCCGGTGATGACCTGTCCCAGATTTGCATAAAGGAACTGGCTGCCGATGGACGGCGCCACAATTGCCACCGTCGGGTTGTTGGAATCTTTGCGGGTGCTTTCTTTCAGACAATGGATGACATCCACAATATTAGACACGTCTACAGTTGCGCCAAACGGGCAGTGGTAAACGCAGGAACCACAGCTGATGCACTTTTCATAGTCGATAGAAGCCTCGCCGCCTGGTCCCATAGAAATCGCACCGACCTTACAAGCGTTTTCACATGGTCTCTGGAAATTATGAATGGCACTGTATTTACACGCTGTCGCACAGCGTCCGCAATCTACGCACTTGGTTTTGTCAATTTTCGCATGATGGTTCTCATCAATCGATATCGCCTTTAGCTTACAGGCGTCAATACAGCCATGGGCGAGACAGCCTCTACAAAGGTCTGTTACTACATATCCTGCTTCTGGACATTCATCGCAGGCAATGTCGATGACCTGCACGACATGCTGATTTTTCTTACTGCCGCCGATAGCAAGACGCATACGTTCTGCTACCACCGCACGGTCTTTATAAATGCAGCAGCGCTGTGGTGGTTCATCCTTGGGGATAATTCTACTCGCTACCTCGTTGAATTCGGCAAAAACATCGTTTCCTTTCCATGTCTGCACTGCTACTTCACGAAGCACTTTATACTTCGTTTCCTGTACCTTGTTGTCAAATAACTTCACGAATATAACCTCCTAATTAATATTGCTGATATCTAAATCCTCTTCTGAAATGAATTGATAAGTTTCTTTGTTCATTATATCATAAATGACCGGAACAATGTATAAAGTTGTCAAAGTTGCGTAAATTAATCCGCCGATACAAACCAGCGCAACTGGCTGCATCATGTCCGTCCCTGTGGAATTTCCAAAGGCCATGACAATCAAGCCCAAGATCGTTGTCAGGGAGGTCATCAGAATCGGACGCATACGGGTCATGCCCGCCTCTACGATGGCTTCCCGCTTAGATGCCCCTGCTTCCCGAAGCTGATTGATATAATCCACCAGCACAATGCCGTTATTGACAATAATACCAGTCAGCATTACCATACCGATCATGGCAATCACACTGATTTCTTTGCCAAAGAGCAGCAGTGCCAGAAGCCCCCCAGTAAAGGCAAGCGGTATTGTAAACATGATGATAAACGGTGATTTCAGCGACTGGAACTGCGCCACCATAATCAGATAAACAAAGACGATTCCCATGAACAGCATCAATACCAAATCTGCCATGGCATCCATAATATTTTCATTCTCTCCGTCAAAGACTATGGTAGTACCTTTTGGCAATTCGTAGTCCGAAAGGGCTTTCTTCGCTGCATCTGTTACCTTTGTGATATTGTAGCCCTCTTGCAAGGTGCCGGAAACCGTCAGATACCGATTCTGATTTTCCCGATGAATAGACTTCAGCGCCTCTTTTTCGGTTAAATCTGCGATATCATTGAGCTTCACCTGCTGCGATCCGCCATTTCCATCGTCTATGGTCAGCGTTAGGTTTTTAATATCTTTTGTCGACAGCTGTTCTTTTTGTTCAGAGGACACGATGACATCATAATTATCGTCCTGCCATGTTACCGTAGTCGCCGTATCTTCATAAGTCATCGCATCTACAATGGCAGCATACACCTGCGCCACAGTCAGACCTTTTTTCATCGCTGCCGTTTTCTTTACAGTAAAATGATATTCTTTGTCAGCTTCCTGCACACCGCTCTCCACCTGCTCAATTCCTTGCACCGAAGACAATACGTCGGAAAGTCCGTGAGCTGCTTCCTGCAAATCGTTCAAGTCGCTGCTGTAAACTTTCACAGATACACCGCTGCCGCCCATGGCCGTGGTAAAATCCCCCATGGAAGAACCGGCGGCGGAAACTTCCCCTGTCATATCTGCACAGAGGTCATTGATCTTTGCCGCAATTGCGCCGCTGGAAATCTGATTTTCCTGATCCAGCATGATATAAAGCGATACGGAAAGCTGTGAACTGGTATCTCCCATCATACCGTTGCCACCCATCATGGCGCCCACTGTTTCTACCCCTTCTACAGTCTGAATTCTGCGAATGGCTTCATCTGCCTGTTCTTTGGTTTCTTCCAACGTGCTGCCTTTTGGCATCATGACAGACGCCTGAATCTGCGGAGAACTCATGTCCGGCATAAAGATAAATCCTTTGGAAACACTGCAATAGATACTGCCTGCCAAAAGCACCACTGCCAAAAGCAGTACCGGCACTTTATGACGCAGCACAAAAGTGACAGAAGTCTTATATCGATCCAGCACGGCAAGGAAAAATTTCCCTTCGTGGGTTTGGGTCTTCACCAACAATCTGGACGACATGGCAGGCACCAGTGTCAGCGCAATGATCAAGCTGGCAGCCAGTGTATAAGTTACGGTCAACGCCATATCGGTAAACAGCTGTCTGGTCAGTCCATCCGTAAAGAGAATCGGCACAAATACGCAAACTGTTGTCAGCGTCGATGCGGTAATTGCAGCTGCAACCTGCTTCGCCCCTGCAACAGCTGCCTTTGGGGCCGGAATACCCTGCCGCCGCAGGCGAACGATATTTTCTATAACCACAACGGAGTTATCCACCAGCATACCGACAGAAACCGCAAGCCCTGACATGGAAATCAGATTGATAGAAATGCCGGAGAAATACATCAGAAGTACCGCAAACACCACACTGATCGGAATGCTGCAAAGGGTAATCAACGTCGGTTTGATCCCTCTTAAGAATAAGAACAGCACCAGAATCGCAAAGAGTGCACCCCAGAGTAAACTGCTGATAATAGAGCTTACTACCAGTTCTATGTAATCACCCTGATCCATCAGCGTCGTAAACTGTAACCCTTCGTATTCTTCTCCCAAAGAAACAAACTTGTTCTGCAAATTCTCACAAGTTTCTGCTGTCGCATAGTTGGACTGCTTAGAAAAGGTCAGCACAATGCCGTCTTCTCCGTTGATTTTCGCATATAAATCATCCGCATTGTCGCTGATGAACACGTCAGCAACATCTTTGACATAGACCTTGCCCACACTATCTACGCCAGTGTCAAACAGAAACAGATTCTTTGCCTGCTTCTCTGTGGTAATCTGGTCCCCTACACTGAGCAATACGTTATTGCCGTTTTCCACAATATAGCCTGCCGGCATGGAAAAGTTCTGTGCTTTCAATATGCCTGAAATCATCTCTGTGGTGATTTTCTCGCCGATATCTGCACTTTTCCTTGCCTGATCTGCCTGGGCGTCCAGCTGTGCCTGGGCGCTGTTCAGCTGACGATCCGCTTCCGACAGCTGATCGCCGGTTTTCTTCATTTGCTTTTCATTTTTTGCAAGTTCAGCTTCGGCGCCGGTCAGCGCGGCAGCCTGTTCTTCATACTGGGCAGGCGGCAGAAAGTCTTTGCCAGCTTCCAGCTGTTCTTTTGCCTTTTCCAGCTCTTCTCTTCCCTTTGCAAGCTGGTTTTTCCCTTCTTCTAATTTCTTTTTTCCATCGGATACCTTGGTTTTCTGTGCATTGAGTTCCCGCTGTGCTTCCGCCAGCTTCCCATTGACCGACGCCAGAATCTGATTGTTCAGTTTGTCAATCTTGTCCTGACTGATCACAACATTTACTTTTTCTTCCAAAATACCAGAATTATTGATACTTGCCACACCAGTGGTTCCTTCCAGTCTAGGAATCAGCGTATCGCGGACAAAGGCGGATAACGCAGCCCGATCCTTCCCCTCATAGCTGACTGCCGCGACACTGACCGGAATCATATTTGGATTAATTTTCATAATTGTGGTAGAGCCTACCGCTTCATCAAATCCACCCTCCACCAGATTGATTTTCTGTAAAATATCAGAAGAAATGGTGTCCATATTGACACTATTTTCAAATTCCAATACCACCATCGCATAGTTGGCATTGGAAACAGACTGTACATTTTTAATATCTGTCAGCGTCGCCAAACTCTGTTCCAGCGGTCTTGTTACACCGGTTTCTACCTTTTCTGGCGTTGCGCCTGGATATGGCGTTACGACGACAACATACGGCATATCAATGTTTGGAAACAAATCCGGCGTCATCTTCGTGTAGGAAACAATTCCTGTGACTAAAATAATAATGACTGCAACAAATACCGTAAATGGTTTTTTCACACTAAATCTCGACATATTTTCCCCTTTCTTACTCCCAAAATGACGCGAAATGCCACAAAAAATGACACTCAGCCACAACTTTTAATTATATATGGCAGAGTGTCCGTTGTCAATGAAATTGCAATGTTTTCATGCCTTTCCGCAGGAAATTTTCCAAACTGCATCAATGGCCCGTTTTATATCTTTCCCAGTGGTAAAAGGTCCTACACTTAAGCGTACTGCGCCAGTATCCCATGTACCAATGGTTCTATGCGCAAGGCCTGCACAATGATAACCACTCCTAACTGCAATGCCGAACTCTCTGTTCAGCCGGTCAGCAACCTCTTCACACTCTATCTTTCTGATATTAAACAAGCTGATTCCCACTTTATCTTCTGGTTGCGGTCCATACAAATCCACACAGTTAATATTTTTAATTGCCTCGTCAAACTGCCGAATCAACTGTCGTTCATGATAAGAAATGGCTGCGACGCCAACCTGCTGCACCACCTGCGCACTGTAACCAAGCCCGATGATGCCCGGTGCATTGATGGTACCCGCTTCAAAGCCTTCAGGAAGATCTGCAGGCTGCAGCCTGCTCCTGGATTCTGTTCCCGTACCTCCAAATAACAGCGGCTGCAGTTCAATTTCCGGTGCTACATAGAGGCAGCCCGTGCCAAGCGGTCCCAAAAGTCCCTTGTGCCCAGGAAACGCCAGCATAGAAATGCCCATCGCCTTTACATCCAGCGGCATGCTGCCTGCACACTGTGCGCCGTCAAGCAAGAGTGGAATGCCCTGTTCCTTCGTAATTCTGCCTACTTCTGCAATGGGCATCATGGTTCCTGTTACATTGGAAGCCCCCGTCATAACAACCAATCTGGTTTTGTCCGTCATGGCTTTTTCAATTGCTTCTGCCGTAATGCAGCCTTCTCGGTTTCCGCAAACAATGGTATGCCGTACCCCTCTTTCTTCCAGTGCTTTCAGCGGCCGCAGCACCGAATTATGTTCCATAGACGTCGTCACGACATGATCGCCGTCCCGCAAAAATCCAAAGAGCGCCAAGTTCAGACTCTCTGTGGTGTTTTTCGTAAAGAGCAGCCTGCCAGGATCTTCTATATGGAAAAGTTTCGCAACCTGTTTTCTGGCTTGATACACCTTTTCCCCAGTCTTCATGGACATAGCATGACCGGATCTGCCTGGATTTCCGCAGTAATGCAGCATACAGTCCTCCATCACCTGGGTCATGCCTTTCGGTTTCGGAAAAGAAGTTGCGCCGTTGTCAAGATATATCATCTGGTTCACCCCGCATAAAAAAATAATGGAGGATTTTTCTCCCCCATTATCCTATTCAGCGGTCTTATGAAATGTGTGCTTTTTCTTAAATTTTTTCATCTGTCTCATACCGTCAACCAATTCCGGCAGCACCCTCGTCCAATAAAGCAGCAGAAAGATCATATGCATCCAGGATGGGATTCTTCTAATGAGCGCCACAAGCAGTGGATTCACCTGAAATACGACAATCAAAGCTCCAAATCCGGCAAGGATCGGATAATACCACTTGAATCGAATGACTTTGCTGCCGCAAAACCCGTTGATAAAACTGGCGCTGCCCAAATACAACAGCAGCCCTGCCGCGGTGCCAATAGCAAAAACGGCACAAAACCGAACGGCCGGTTCCAAATTAAAATCCCGTTCTAAATAAGAAAGTCCGTACAATACCGCAAGTGCGCCAAACCCAAAAGAAATCAGATAAGGTCCATAGCAGACGCCGCGGTTCTGCAAACCCCGGTTTTGCAAAATAAATAAAAATACCTCAATGACCCAACCTGCGATGCTGTATATTGCAAATAAAAGTAAAATCTCATATACCTGATAATCCATCTGCTTCACTCTCCATGTGAAATCATGCCGCTGCCGCTGATTGGAATGACGTCTCCACCTAGCACAGATTCCGGCTTTCCCATGACCTTAAAAAAATCTTTAACACGCGCCAGCACTTCTCTAATCTCTCTGGCAGGTTGTCCTGCATAAGTCATTTGATCTGCCGCAGCGCCCGCAACTGTAAGATCCAGCTTTTCTCCAATATACAACGCCCGATATTCGTGATACGTCTGCGTTACAACAACCATCGTGTTTGCAGAAAAAATTTCCTTAGCCCGATACATGGAATCGTACGTTGAAAATCCCGCATGATCGCAAAAAATATCTTCTTCTGGTACACCGGCTTTTTTCACATAATTGAGCATGACGTGAATCTCATTGTGGCCTTCGGTACCGTTATCTCCAGATAACAAAAGCTTAGGTGCCACGCCCTGCTCATAAAGCAGAATTCCAAGATCCAATCTGTCTTTCAGCATCGGCGTGGGCGTTTCATCATCCTTGATACCCGCACCCAACACCAAAATACAGTCGGCGTCCATCGCTTTCAGTGCTTCGGTCTCCACTTTCTTTAATTCCGGTTTCTCTTCTGTCACAGCGCAGAGAATCTTATCCCTCTCCTGCTTGATCACCTGATTATTAATCGTCATACCGGCAACCCCTGCAATGCTTGCCAAAATCAGCCCTGCCAGTATGGTTCTTCCTATCCATTTTTTAATTTTCATTCAACCCTCATTATGACTTTTGCCAAAAAGCAAAAAATGTGCTATAATTGTTTATAGTATAACATATGGGACTGCATCTTATCAATACAAGCCACTACGGCAGGAGTAAAACAAGATGAAAAAATTCGTTGTTGCAACTGACAACCCCTACGAAGTTTTAATTGGCAAAGATATCATCCAGGAAGCAGGCGCCTACATCAGCACCTGTATTCCGTCTTGCCATCTTTGTATCATCACTGACAGTACTGTAAACAGTATTTATTCACAAGTCGTCATGACTTCTCTGATGGAGCACGGTTACCGAACTTCAAAAGTCGTCTTTCCCGCAGGAGAGCATTCCAAAAATCTGAATACTTACTCCAACATTCTGGAAGCCATGGCAGACGAAAGTCTGAACCGCACCGACGGAATTGTTGCCCTTGGCGGCGGTGTCGTCGGCGACATGGCAGGATTTGTTGCTGCGACTTACATGCGCGGTATT
>CANBFZ010000005.1 GCA_947367725.1 uncultured Eubacterium sp. | reverse complement strand
TATCACCCACACCGAAGCAAGAAAAAAGACGGAAGATCTATTAAAATACATCGTAGACTGGTTTGACGATGTAGGGCATGTCTTTTCCGAACATGCCGGAGAAGACATCAGCAAAGAACGCTTCCAGCGAATCAGCGCCTATATGATTGCCAACGTGACAAAGAAGATTTCCCTGCAGGATATTGCCCGCAGCGAATACCTGAGTATGCCTTACCTATCTAAAGAATTCGCCGCAAAGCTGGAGAAAAATTATCATACAATCATCAACTACTATCGGACGATTCACGTCGTGATACAACTCCTGGATACAGACGATTCACTGACCTATATTGCAGAGACCAGCGGTTTCTCTTCCGTACGATATTATCACAAAGTGTTTTCCAGCTTTCTCGGCTGCCTGCCGTCAAAGTTTCGTGCCCTTTATAAAGGAAAACCCCAAGAAGTAACCGATGAAACGTTAGATGTTGAAACGCTGGAAAAAATGATCGGTTACACTGCCACACAGACTGCACAGACAAATATTAAGATTGTGCTCCCGCCAGACTGTCAGGCAGGCAGCCAAAAAATAAATCACTTCACATACAGCGGCTCCCATGAGGAAGCAAGAGCCTATACCTTCACCCTCCAAGGCGCGCCGCATACAGAAAAGGGCGTGATTCTATACATCGACGATGATACAAACCGCCGTGTACAAAAGATGACTTCCGATCTGCACCTAAGCCAGTTCCCCGATTTACAGAAGCTGCAGGGACCCCGCAGAGAAGTCTGGCATCTGACAGAATCGGAAACAAAGGTGCATGCCGTTGTCAGCGGAACATGGACCATTGCACTGTATATCATCCTATGATTTTTTCCACGTAGAAAAGCCGGAACAACTGAAATCTATCGGTTGTCCCGGCTTTTTGCAACACGGCTAAATCCACGGCAAAATTCGTATCAGCATCATATAACAAATGGTGCCTGCCAGAATAGACAGAATGGTACTGTGTTTCCATTTGTGCAGCAGCACCACCAGCAGCACTGCAATCACTTCCGGCATACCATAAGGTGCGCTGAGAAACTGCGTGCCTTTCAGACAGTACACGACCAGCATGGCGATGACAGCATAAGGCAGCACTTCGCCAAGATACAGCACAATGTTCGGCGTGCCTTTAGAAAACAGTACAAAAGGCAAAAACCGCAGCGCCATGGTGCCCAGCGCCATGACCCCAACCAAAAGCAGCGCATGGGTTGTACTAATCATCGGTGCGCCTCCTCTCCAGCCGTCCCTTTGCCCCAAGCAAAACGGCAATCATCATCAGCATGGTTGGGATGAGAAAATAATCTGCGCCGAACAGCAGCAAACAGCCTGCCGAAATCAACAGCCCCGTCAGCGCCGGAATATGATTGGCAGCGCTCTCCCACTGCTCTACAAAGATAACGACAAACAGCGCAGTCATGGAAAAATCAATCCCCGTAGAATCAAAGGACAATGTATTTCCCAGGAACGCCCCCAGAAAACTTCCAAATATCCAGTAGCACTGATTCATCATCGATACCAGCACATAATACCATCTTTCATCCACTTCCGCTGGCACACTGGCATGACACACCAGGGAATAAGTTTCATCGGTCAGCGCAAAAATCGCATACGCTTTTCGAAAGCCGTGCAGGTCTTCATATCGTTTCAGCACAGATACGCCATAAAATAAATGCCTTGCATTGACCATCAGCGTCATCAGCGCAGCGGAAAGAAGGGACGCGCCGCCGCCCAAAAGCCCGACGCCCACATACTGCAGCGAACCTGCATAAATGGCAACGCTCATCAAAATGGCCCACCAGCAGCTATAGCCTCTGTCTGCAAGCAGTACGCCGAAACCGATGCCCAGCACAATATAGCCTGCCATAACGGGCAGTGATGAGACAAAACTGTATTTTACTGTCTCCTGATTCAAAACTTGTTGCCTCCGTTTCCTTTGTTCCGGCTGTCTCATCTTTGGATGCCGGACGATAAATTATCGTTGATATTTTATCATATTCTCTGCTTTTTGCAAAGCGGAGAAGCATACAAAGTATGTTTGATATTCCGGAAATATTGAACATCAATATTTCCTACATCATAAAAAGAAGAATCTACAAAAAGCAGATTCTTCCTTTCTTTCCTACTTGTGTATATGCGCTGATTATCTTTCAACAATCACACTGGTTCCCATACCGCCGCCGATGCACAGTGTAGCCAAACCATATTTGGAGTCTCTCTTCTGCATCTCGTAAATCAGGGAAATCAGAATTCTTGCACCGGAAGCACCAATTGGGTGTCCTAATGCGATTGCACCACCGTTTACGTTGGTCTTCTCAGGATCTAAGCCTAATTCTTTTCTAACAGCCAGAGACTGTGTAGCGAATGCTTCATTTGCTTCAACCAGGTCGATATCTTCGATCTTCAGACCAGCTTTTTCCAGTGCTTTCTGGGAAGCAGGCACTGGACCAACACCCATGATGGACGGATCTACACCGCCGGAAGCATAGGATTTGATTGTGCACATCGGCTTGATGCCTAATTCGTCTGCCTTTTCTTTGGACATAACAACCAGTGCAGCACCAGCATCGTTGATACCGGAAGCATTTGCTGCTGTTACGATACCATCCTTCTTGAATGCCGGCTTCAGTTTTGCCATCTTTTCGATGGAAGCGCCGAACTTAGGATATTCGTCTGTATCAAATACGATTGGATCGCCTTTTCTCTGCGGAATTTCTACAGGCACGATTTCGTCTTTAAACTTGCCAGCTTTTACAGCTTCTTCTGCTCTGTTCTGGGAGATGACTGCAAACTCATCCAGTTCTTCTCTGGTAATGCCCCACTGTTCTGCAACATTCTCAGCGGTGATACCCATGTGGTAACCATTGAATGCATCCCACAGACCGTCGTTGACCATCATGTCAACCATCTGAGTATTGTTCATTCTTGCACCCCATCTTGCGGAAGGCATTGCATAAGCAGTTGCGGACATGTTTTCAGCACCGCCGGCAACAACGATATCAGCATCGCCAGCCTTGATGATCTGTGCAGCAAGTTCTACTGCGCGCAGACCGGAACCGCAAACTTTATTGATCGTCATAGTCGGAACTTCGTTAGGAATACCAGCGTCTAAGGACATCTGTCTGGATACGTTCTGTCCTAAACCACCCTGCAGTACGCAGCCCATGATGACTTCGTCAACCTGTTCCGGTTTAATCCCTGCTCTTTCTACAGCAGCCTTGATTGCGATTGCACCAAGCTGTCTAGTCGGAACACCCTTCAGACTGCCGCCAAAGCTTCCGATTGGAGTTCTGGCTGCACTGGCAATTACTACTTCTCTCATTGTATATGTACCTCCTTACAATAAACGCCATCACTGGCCTTGTTAACAACTTAACGTTAAATCATTAACGTTAATGTTTTAACATTTGTTAAATTATTCACATAATATTATTTTACTACATTAGCAGCCAAAAAGCAAGCTGTATATTTCTCTTCCATATGATTTGGTTTGAGCGCTTCCTTTGCTTTTCGAAGATTTTCGAGTCCCATATCCTCTTCTCGATTCACATAGACAATTTCCTCCGGCAAGCTTTTACAGAATTCGCTGCAAACCAGCTGATAAAGCCCTCGATATGCATCATTTGCCTTTTCAAAATGTTCTACCGCTGTATCTGCATTCAGGCACTCGCCGATGGCAAACGCCTGCAGCTTCCCTTCGATCAAAATCGCGACAGAGTAAACTTCTGGCTGCTCCACATACTGCAAAATCTGACCGATCGCTTCTTCCTCCATCTGCAGACTCTCAAGTTCATCCCCATCGTAGTCCTTGCTTTCTTTTACTGCCTGCACGAATGCCAAAATTTCCTGCCGCATAGAAAGGGTAATCCGTTTTACCTCATATGAATACGTCTTGAGAAAATAATTCAGGTGATTCTTTTTCTTGTGCAGTGCGCGGCCGCTGAGGGAAATCAGCTTGTCCTTCAGATAAACATATTCATCCGAATCCCGATCATGTACAAAGGAGATCTCTTCTGGAAACGCTGCTGCAAGATACTGCCGCATATGTGCCGGCACCAGCACAATCGAAAACGGAATTTTCCGCGCATCAAAACGTCTGCGCGCTTCTAAAATCGCCGCGCGCAGTTTTTTCGGTTCGTAACGTCCGTTCTTGGTCATAGGCATGGAAATCACCGCATTGGGATCGCCGATCATACAGTCTGCACCAGCCAGAAACAGATAATCATCGATGACTTCCCAGCAGAGACAGTGGGTATTCCGCCAGATATAATTGGCAAGGAAGGTATACCCCGCACCCCGGTAATCAAATCCGTGAAAATATGCTTTCAGCACAGTGATATCTTCTTCTGTCATCTCTTCAAAGCAGTGTTTGAAAATATTCATAGATGCATGCTCCATTCCTTTATGATTTCCAGGCTTTCGTAATCCGTCAGATCCATCTGCAGCGGTGTAATGACCGCATAGTTTGCTGCGGCAGCTGCCAGGTCATTTTCTTCATCCGGCGCATGAAATCCGCCCGGCTGCCCAGACAGCGTATAGCGATTTCCCTCTACCAGATGAAATCGATCGTCATAATATCGTTTATCTCCAAGGGGTACAAACTTGATTCCTCTGATTTCCTCCCTCGGCAAATTCGGCACATTAATGCTGACCACCACAGACGGGTCCAGCTTACCATAAACAAACTCTATTGCCGCTGCCGCCAATTCTCCTGCCACATCGAAATGTACTGCATCATGGTCGTCTACAGATACTGCCACCGCATGAATGCCGCTCAGCGCAGCTTCTGCTGCCGCGCCAATGGTGCCAGAATACAGCGTATCTCTGCCCAGGTTACTCCCCATATTAATGCCGGAATATACCATATCAATGGGCGCACCCATTTCTGCAAAAAACTGCAGTCCAATCTTTGTACAGTCTGCCGGTGTGCCGCTGATTTTATAGGCAGCTTTTGCACCCGGAAACTGGGTTTTCTCAATGGTTACATCCTGTCCCAAGGTAATCGAGTGGCTCTTTGCGCTGCGCTGACTGTCCGGCGCACACACATAAACATCTGCGACTTTTGACAGCGCTGCAACTAGCGCCGCAAACCCTGCCGCCTGTATACCATCATCATTTACTACTAATAGATTCATTCCCAAGCCATCACCTTTCCTATCGCATCATAGATGACAAGGTTCGCCCTGTCGTCATATGGCGTCTGCGATTTATTAATCAGTACCAAATTTTTTCCGCGGAAATAATTGATTAGGCCTGCCGCCGGGTATACTACCAAGGATGTGCCGCCAATGATCAGGGTGTCTGCCGCAGAAATCGCAGCGACCGCGCCGCTGATGCAATCATCATCGAGCATTTCCTCATAAAGCACTACATCTGGTTTCATGATACCGCCGCACTGACAGCGGGGAATGCCATCCTCGCAGTTTGCTTCGTCCAGCATATACGCCATATCGTGAAATGCACCGCATCGCTGACAGTAATTTCGCAGCACACTACCATGCAGTTCATACACCGTCTGGCTGCCTGCTTTCTGATGCAGACCATCGATATTCTGCGTCACAACAGCTTTCAGCTTGCCTGCTTTTTCTAGTTTCGCCAGGGTCAAATGTGCGTCATTTGGCATTGCGTCAGGGTAAAGAAGATTTTCTCTATAATACTGAAAAAACAGCTTCGTATGGTTTTTATAAAAAGAATGCGAAAGCATCGTTTCCGGAGAATACCCATATTTCTGCTGTGCATGGTATAATCCGCTTTCCGAACGAAAATCCGGAATATGGCTTTCCGTAGACACGCCCGCGCCCCCGAAAAACACAATGCGTTCACTTGCATCAATGACTTGTTTCAACCGTTGATCCATGGTTGTTTCCCTCCTCGCAGGTTCTGTGGATGTGGTGCCGATTGGGCAATTGATCAATTATGTCTTGCAGGTTCTGCTTTACGCAGCAGCGCACCTGCCTGGAAATAACAAATTCAATATTTCCCGCATATAAAAAATATAGTACAATACAGTTAGCTAATTTAGTATACCACAAATGGGTACAGAAAAACAGAAAGGATTTGAGAAATGAAAAAAAGCCCAGTCCCTCCAAAGAAGAAAACAGCACTTGTGCTCAGCGGCGGCGGCTCTCGCGGCGCCTATCAATGCGGCGTCTGGCAAGCACTTACCGAACTGGGCGTGAAAATCGACATTGTCATCGGTGTGTCCGTCGGCGCCATTAACGGCGCCATGGTCGTACAAGGCGATGCGATCAAAACTTCCAACCTTTGGCGTGAAATGGAAACAGATATGGTCTTTGACATCGATGCAAAAGCCCAGCTGCAGGATTATGTCAAAGAATTTTTCATCAACCGCGGTGCCGGCACAACGGGGCTGCAAGGTCTTTTACGAGAATATGTAGACGAAGATGACATCCGGCGCTCTCCCATCGACTTTGGACTGGTCACGGTAGAAATTCCTTCCATGCACGCGCACTATCTCTGGAAAGAAGAGATTCCCCAAGGACGACTATATGACTATATTACCGCCAGCGCTTCTGCATTTCCTGCTGTGCGTCCAATCGAAATTGACGACCGATATTACATCGATGGCGGCTACGCCGATAACCTGCCTGTCACCATGGCATTAGAAAAGGGTGCCACCGAAGTCATCGCCGTCTATCTGGATGCGGTCGGCAGATTTCGTCCTGAAGAGTTGAAAGAGGTTCCCAATCTGACTTTTATTGAAAGCAAATGGGACCTGGGGGATTTTTTAACCTTTGATAAGGAAAATGCCCGCCGCATTCTGCGGATCGGCTATCTGGACGCTATGAAAACTTTCGGCGTATTTGACGGCGGATACTATGCATTTATCAAAGGGGCATTCCCTGCCCGTCTGCTCCATCAAGCAGATTGCGCCGCCAGAATTTTTGAGCTGGACGCGTTAATCCTTTATAGCCGGCAAACCTTTACAGACGCCCTCAAAGAAGCCGTTGCCAGTGTGCGAAAAGAAGGCAGCGAAGCCTTTTCTCGCGATATATTGGACATTCGCAAGCTAAAAGAAATCATAACATCCGCAAGCAGAAAACATGCGGTACTTCTGATCGCAGAAAGTCTCAAAACAAAAGATACCGTCAGCAGTTTTCTTTCAAAATATGCAAGGCGCATGTTCCGAGAAGAAGTGGACGCTGCCCAGATTCTTATAAAATTGCAGATCCTCTAAGAAAGGCGGCGGTGCCAATTCTATTTTAAGGTAGACTTTCTTGATATTCCGGAAATATCAAAATTCATATTTCCTGTATGATAAGAAAAGTATGTATGATAGAATCAAGGACTCTATGTGCGCGTGTCGCCGGCAAGGATTTATCACAAACACCTAAGTGTACCTTGACGTGGACCCTTCATCTGCTATAATAATCTGCAGGAGGAACTACTAATGATACGACTTGCACATTCCGGCGACATCGACGCCGTCGCAGCATCCTATGACGCGTTGCTGACCTATGAAGAAACCCACGGCACTAGCTGTAACTGGCAGAAAGGTATTTATCCTACCAGGGAAACTGCAGAAAGCGGCTGTGCCGCAAAGACCCTATACGTGAAATACGAGAACGACCTGCTCTGTGCCAGCATGATTTTAAACCACGACCAACCGGAGGTTTATCAGAATATCGATTGGCTTTATCCTGCCCAGCCAGACAAAGTGCTTGTACTGCATACCCTTTGCATTCCACCCGCAGCAGCCGGAAAAGGACTAGGCAAAGAAATGGCCCAGTTTGCGCTGGATCTGGCAAAGAAGACAGGCTGCACTGTCATGCGGCTGGATACCTGGGCGCAAAACCTGCGGGCAGCTGGACTTTACCAAAGCCTGGGCTTCCGTTTTGCAGGCTCTGCCAGCGTGATGCATCAAGGCGTCATTCCAGAGGAAATGATCTTCTTTGAGTACCCGTTTCATTCGCCCCAGCTGCACAAAGCAAAATAAAAACAAATACAATGCATTCGCACCATTTGATTTAGAAATGATATAAATGGTGCGGATTTTTGCATTGTATCTCTAGGATTTTGCACAAAATCCTCTTCAAATGGTGCAAATTAACCAGCCTTCCCGTAGTACCTACTTGTTATGTAGTCGTCCAACATGATTCTATCATTTACTTGCCGGTGTATTTGCGAATTGTCCTTTAAACGCCGCATTGAAAACAGCGGCAACCTCTTCACTGAGTTCTTCTCTATGCGCTCTGAAAGACTGAACCAGCGCCTCACCGTTTTCTGCTGAAACATGAATATCAATACTGCAGTTTTCTATAACAGGCGCGTTTCTTCCAGCGCTATTTCCTGTTGGAATAGAACCACCTGCAATTCCTCCTGCGGCAAAAGCTTTTGCAGAAAACCCGGGTACCTCAAGGTAATTCCCTACTTGAGAAAAGAGTTCAAGCGCCCGCTTTCTTCTGTGTCTCCCAAGGGGAATAATCGCTTCAGGCGATCCTTCTTCTGCTACCGTGATAAGCTGCGCGCCGCCGTAAACATATCCTCCATCGGCAAACCCCGTATAATGCGTATCTCCAATGATTCCACCTCTATACGCTTTCCGCGGAGTATTCCATATCTGTGGTCGTTTCCCTCTTCTCCCTTTCGTTCCATATGTGATTTCATTGGTAGAAAGATACATATCAATTTCGGCAAACAGGGACTCCGGCACGCCAAAATCGATAGGTGTTAAATTTGCTATTTTTTCAACTTTCTTCTCGCCTGTCAATGTAATCATTGTTGGAAATTCCATATCCGCACCGGAAAAAATGTCACTGGTCGCCTTTTGTACAGCAATATCTCCAATCATATTTCCAATTTCAGTCGCCTGCTCAAAACTATTTACGATATATGGATTCTTTCCATCATTGACATATTGGCTGGTTGTTTTATCTTCCCATGCAAGCCAGTCCGCAATTTTATCGTCCCAAAGGGTTCCGCTTAGTTTTCCAAATCCAGCCCCAAGCGCGCCTCCTATTGCCATTCCTCCTGGTCCCGCAGGTGCACCGACATATATGCCTAACCCTGTTCCTAAAAGTGTTGCAGTTCCTCCTGCGATATCATGCCATTTGTCGTATTCATTTTCTGCAGTAAGCCCATTTGCCAATTGTTCAGACCCATTTAAAATACCATTTATAGTGCCTGCTGCCCCTAAGCTTGCCAATGCTCCCGCAATGGCACTTCCGCCAAACAGAAAACCACTGGCTTTTCCAAATGCATCCAGTCCGAATCGCTTAGCCATACCGCTTTCAAGTGCAGCTGAACCTGGAATTTCTCCAAAATATGTTCCAATATCAGAAAATACTTTCTTTCCATATTCACCTAGTTTTTCTACTTTTTCATTTTTTAATAAAGACTTTCCTAATTTTCCAAATGTGTCAATCGCCTGAATCACTTCCGCAGACTTTATAAATCCGTCAAAAACTGTTCCTAAAGGATCTTCCTCGAATTGCTCGCCCCAGCTTTTTTCTTCTGCAATTCCTAGCATTTGTCCTGGTATATTTTCATACTTTACAACAATATTTCCATGGAAAGACAGTTTTCGCTGTATCTCCTGCGTCCGTTTCTCCACTTTATCCAGTTCGCGATAGGCTGCACTAGCATCAAGTTCCAGCGGTATCACATTCTCTTCCCTCATGAGAATTTCCATTTTTTCCGGCATTTTAAATACGCTTTCTACTGCCGGTGGCGGCGCCAGCAACGCTTCTAGTTGTGCGTCCCTTTTCTTCATATACTTTATGAATGGTCCTCCTTCTGCCCACTCTTCAGTGATCTTTGCTATACGTTCCATATCTTTTCTGATTTTCATCGCATCAGAATTCAGATATCCATCCTCATCATATTCAATTATAATTTTCTTCATTTTAATCCCTCTCTAACCTCAAATATTGTTTAATACTTACCCCTTAATTACATCTATTACGAAGGCCATTCCTGCCACAAACAGAATCCAGAAAACAGTAAATTTACCAAACGCTAAGACCATTTGCTTCAACGTTCTTTTGTTTGCCTTGTCTAAAAAATGATCATTTCTTAGAACGCTCTCTTCCATTTCTTCATAGTCCATATTCTTGTTATGAATTGGCCTGCGTTTTCTCACATGATACACCTTTCCTGGCTGAAATTCGGCTGCTTCTTCATATTCCCTCTCTTTCTCATCAAAGAGAACCCCCTCTTCTGCAGGATGCAGCAGCAACTCCTTCTGTTGTTGAAATTCTTGCTCCGTCAACACCCCCTTCTCCCTTAAATTCGTCAACTTTATTAATTCGTCAGCAATGCTTCCTCCAAAACTCGCCTGTCTCTCTCTCGCTGCTTTTTGGCGCATAATGATAGGCCAGATAGCATCAATTTCTTCCTGAATACGCCTTGCATCATTGTAACCAACACAGCTATTAGGAACTTTTTTAGAAGTATCAATGAGCACTTCATCCTTTACAATCTTAATTTCATTTATATCATCATATCTAATTGCTAATATTCCAACCTGCATGAATCCTTCCCTAGCAATTAGTAGTCTCTTATTCGTTAGTGCTTCCACATGCGCCTCACCTCCCTGATGAATACTTTGAACGTGATACGTTGCCGCAAAACAACACATTACATATTCGTCTTTCCCCAAGGCTTCTTCAATTAAGCTAAAATGCTCTCTTAGCTTCCATCTAGTTCGCCCACTCGCAGTCCCTTTTCTCTTGCAATATTCCACCATTTCTTCAGCTGTCCGCATTTTTTCCATGAGCTTCCTCCCGGTAGTTTCAAGTTATACCCATTATACCAAAACTATTAAAACCCGTGCAATCCCCTTTCACCACATCTACAGAACCTATTCTAGCACAAAATGGTGTACCCGTTGCACATACTTTAAAAAACAGCCGTCATATTCTGCGGCTGTTTTCTCTCACTTATAAAATATCAATATGCTCTCCTGCCAGAGCCTTGTTCATACTGCGTACAGCGCAGAACTTTCCGCACATAGAGCACGTGTCGTCATGCTCAGGCTTACGCTCCTCACGAATTGCCTTTGCTGTTTCCGGATCGATGGCGCATGCCCACTGGGCTTCCCAGTCCAGTGCGCGGCGTGCATCAGCCATCTGGTCGTCTATTTCACGAGCGCCGCGCACACCTTTTGCGATATCCCCCGCATGGGCTGCAATCTTCGACGCGATGATGCCCTGCTTTACGTCCTCTACATTTGGTAGCGCCAAATGTTCCGCCGGCGTCACATAACAGAGAAACGCTGCGCCGGAAGCTGCCGCGATGGCACCGCCGATGGCTGATGTGATGTGATCATAACCCGGCGCGATATCTGTCACAATCGGCCCCAGCACATAGAACGGTGCGCCGCTGCAGATGGTCTGCTGCAGCTTCATGTTAGCAGCAATCTGATCCATCGGCATGTGTCCCGGTCCTTCCACCATAACCTGTACATCCCTTTCCCAGGCGCGTTTTGTCAATTCACCAAGACGCACCAGCTCCTCAATCTGGCAGACGTCAGAGCCGTCAGCAAGACAGCCCGGTCTGCAGGCATCGCCCAGGGAAATCGTTACGTCATATTCGCGACAGATGTCCAGAATTTCATCAAAGTATTCATAAAACGGATTTTCTTCGCCGGTCATGGTCATCCATGCGAAAACCAGAGAGCCACCGCGGGAAACAATATTCGTCTTCCGCTTATGTTGTTTGATCTGCTCGATGGTCTTTCGGGTAATACCACAGTGCAGCGTCACAAAATCCACACCGTCTTCTGCGTGCAGTCTCACTACATCAATAAAATCTTTCGCGGTCAGCGTATCCAGATCTCGCTGATAATGAATCACGCTGTCATAGACCGGCACCGTACCAATCATAGCAGGACATTCCGCCGTCAGTTTACGGCGAAACGGAATCGTATCTCCATGCGAGGACAAGTCCATGATGGCGTGCGCACCCATATGAACCGCCGCCATAACTTTTTCCAACTCTACGTTCATATCCTTGCAGTCTCTGGAGACACCCAGGTTTACATTTATTTTCGTCTGCAGCATAGAACCCACGCCTTCCGGGTTGATACATTTGTGGTTCTTATTGGCACAAATTGCCACCTTGCCCGACGCGACCAAGGGCATCAGCTCCTCTGCAGTCATCCGTTCCTTTTTTGCAACGATCTCCATCTCCGGCGTCACAATCCCTTTGCGGGCAGCTTCCATCTGTGTTGCATAGTTTCTCATCGTTTCATTTCCTCCTTTTCGTCTTCGGACATTTCGCAGCTGCCGCAAAAAACAAAACAACTGCCAATGTCCCCGCAGGTTCATTGGCAGTAAATTCGTCCATATTTCCCTACGTTGGCATTATCCAAATCAGGTTGCAGGTCGAAGCAGTATCAGCTCCCTCTCAGCCCATTACTATGAGCTCCCTCTTTTCTTTATATATTTATCTTAACACCAAACGACCTCCATTGCAATAGGCCGTTTTCATCGATCCAAGGCAAACGCACGTAAATGATCTGTAAGCATCACTACAGACAAAATTTTAGATTCTGTGGCATTTTGTCTGTAAATCGTGTCAAAATCACATCATAAGTCCTTGCAATACTGACAATCCTGACAATTTCTTTTGATTTTGTCTGTTTTGTCAGGAATTTATCCCAAAACACTGACAAGACTGACAAAAATTCGAAAAATTGTCTGTTTTGTCAGCAGCGCAAAAGAGTAAAACCGTTTGGTGCGTTTTCTCTGTGCATCAGCCGCACTTGGAAAATCCGCAATTTCTGCAGATCACACATCCGCCTTCATGTTCTACCACATTGCCGCACTCCGGACACACGTGAATTTCACTAGCTGATGCCGGTACAATCGGATGTTTCTGCGGGATTGACGACTCCGCCGGCATTTCATAGGACGCCTTCTCCCGCGGCTGATCTTCAATGATTTTAGAGACTTTCATGATCACCTTGGCAATGGCGTCTGGGCAAGACGTACAGCTCATACCCTGCTGTCTGATGGTAGACGGACACCGAATGCCTTTTAGCTGGTCGTAAACCTCCTGAATAGAAATGCCGCTGCGCAGCGCTACTGAAACCAGTCTTGCTGTGGCCTCACTCTGACTCGGGCAGCCGCCTGCTTTACCGGTACTGGTAAAGACTTCACAGATGCCGTTTTCATCGTAGTTGGTAGTAACATAAAGGCTGCCACAGCCAATCCGCATCTTTTCTGTAAATCCACGCGTTACATCAGGACGCGGACGCGGTTCGATGTGTCCAAAGCGTTCTTCCTGGCATGTCGGGCAAGCTGCCGCTGCTGCAGGCTGTCCTTCTCTGTTCACCTTACCGATATTGAGCACCTGTTCCTCTCTGCTGCCATCACGATAAATCGTCACACCCTTGCAGCCCTCTCTATATGCCAGCAGGTATACGTCCCGCACTTCATTTCTGGTCGCCTCTTTCGGGAAATTCACTGTCTTGGAAACTGCATTATCCGTATGGTGCTGGAATGCTGCCTGCATTTTGATGTGATCAATCGGTTTAATGTCGTGGGAGCAGACAAAAACGTTGCGCACTTCCTGCGGAATTTCCTCACAGTGGGCAATCGTACCCTCTGCAGCAATTTTACGCAGAAGCGCATCGCTATACAATCCCAGCTCTTTCAGTTTTGCAGTCAGTACCGGATTCACCTCTATCATTTCCGTGCCATCCATAATATTGCGGATAAACGCGTAAGCAAATACTGGTTCTACGCCGGAAGAGCAGCCGCCGATGATAGATAACGTGCCAGTCGGTGCGATAGTAGTCACCGTAGCATTTCTCATTGCCGCACCGTCTTTCAGCGTGCTGACAGAAAACAGCGGGAACGTGCCGCGCTTTTCAGCTAATTTGCTGCTGGCTGCGTGACCTGCTGTATTGATATAGCCCATAACCCTTTCTGCAAGCTCTACGGCTTCGTTGGAGTTGTAAGGAATGCCGAGCATCAAAAGTGCGTCTGCCCAACCCATGACACCCAGTCCGATTTTACGAGACGCCCGGGTCGTTTCCCCGATTTTTTCCAGCGGATAATTATTCGCGTCGATGACATTATCCAGGAAATGTACTGCCTGGGCTACCGTTTCCCCCAGAAGTCTAAAGTCAAACTCATAACCAGTCAGTGTCTTCCGCAGCATCTTCACCAGATTGATCGACCCCAGATTGCAGCTCTCATACGGCAGCAGCGGCTGCTCCCCGCACGGGTTAGTGCTTTCAATTTCGCCCTGGGTCGGCGTTACATTATCACGGTTCAGCCTGTCCAAAAAGATGATGCCCGGCTCGCCGTTCTTCCACGCGTGATCTACAATCAGATCAAAGACTTTTTCTGCACTGAGATGTCCCACCGCCTGTTTCGTCTTCGGATCGATGAGATCATAGTCGCTCTGGTTTTCTACCGCTTCCATAAAAGCCTCGGTGATGCCTACGCTAATATTAAAATTGGTGATTTCCTTATTATCTGCTTTGCAATTGATAAACTCCAAAATATCAGGATGATCGATTCTCAGTACACCCATGTTGGCGCCTCTTCTGGTGCCACCTTGTTTCACCGCCTCTGTTGCCGCGTTGAATACTTTCATGAAGCTGATGGGACCGCTGGCAACCCCGCCTGTGGAACGAACCGAGGAACCGCTTTGCCGCAGCCTGGAAAAAGAAAAGCCCGTACCACCGCCAGACTTATGGATCAGCGCTGCATTCTTAACAGAATCAAAGATGCCTTCCATACTGTCCTCTACAGGCAGCACAAAACACGCCGAAAGCTGTCCCAAAACTCTGCCAGCATTCATCAAGGTCGGTGAATTCGGCAAGAAACGCAGATCCGTCATCAGCGTATAAAACGCATCGCTGAGCGCTCTGGTGTCGGTGGTTGTATCATATTTCGCATCGGCTGCCGCAATGGTATCTGCCACCCTGCGAAACATCCCTTCTACCGTTTCAATCGGTCGACCCTCTTCGTCCTTTCCTAAATATCGCTTTTCAAGTACAGTCAAAGCATTTTTACTAATTTCTGAAATCGCCATGTTTCCCTCCGATATACACTTTATATATTGTTGCATGGAACATTATATCACTATATATAGTGGATAGCAACAGATTCTTTCAACAATTTCACAGCAAAATTATGGCACCTGCCGCAGACGTGTAAATGCCTGCTGTCACAGACGTTCGACACAATGCGCAGTAAAAAATACACAATTAGGTCAATTGTCCCTATTTTTTGAGAGGTTATTTGACATAATAGTTTATATAGTCTACGAAAGGAGGTGCTGTCCGTGAACAGACTGAAGGAACTACGCAAGAAAAAAGGACTCACACAGATCAAAGTACAGATGGAAACCGGCATCGACCAAGCAGATTATTCTAAAATGGAACACGGCAAGCGCTATCCTACCACAGAGCAGGCAAAACAGCTTTCGTTTCTGTTTGAGACCAGTCTGGATTACATTTACGGTATCACTGATGACCCTACCCCATATCCTAGAGCAAATCCAGAGAAAAAGGATAAATAATAACGATATGTGTCACATTGCACCACGCACTTGCCTGCGTGGTCTTTCTTTTACTGCTGTAAATTTTCTTACAAAAACCCCCGCGAAATCATTCACGGGGGTTTACTGTCTCAGGATTCGTCTCTATTGACAGAAATTATTCGATAATCTCTGTTACTACGCCAGAACCTACTGTTCTGCCGCCTTCTCTGATCGCAAATCTCAGTCCTTCTTCGATTGCAATCGGCGTAATCAGGGAGATTGTCATGGTTACGTTATCTCCTGGCATACACATCTCTGTGCCTTCCGGTAACTGCAGATCACCTGTTACGTCTGTTGTTCTGAAATAGAACTGTGGTCTGTATCCGTTAAAGAACGGTGTATGTCTTCCACCTTCTTCTTTCTTCAGTACGTATACTTCGCCCTTGAACTTTGTATGCGGATGAATCGTTCCCGGTTTTGCCAGTACCTGACCTCTTTCGATTTCCGTTCTCTGCACACCTCTTAACAGTGCTCCTACGTTATCTCCTGTTTCTGCCTGGTCTAACAGCTTTCTGAACATTTCCAGTCCTGTTACAACTACGCTTCTCTTTTCTTCTGTTAAGCCGATGATTTCTACTTCTTCACCAACCTTCAGTACGCCTCTCTCTACTCTTCCTGTTGCTACAGTTCCTCTTCCTGTAATGGAGAATACGTCTTCCACTGGCATCAGGAACGGCTTGTCATTTGCTCTTTCTGGTTCTGGAATGTAGCTATCTACTGCTTCGAACAGCTCTACAATCTTATCTCCCCATGGTCCTTCTGGGTTCTCTAATGCGCCCAGCGCAGATCCTCTGATGATCGGTGTATCATCTCCTGGGAATTCATATTCATCAAGCAGTTCTCTGATTTCCATTTCTACCAGATCCAGCAGTTCTTCATCATCTACCATATCGCATTTGTTTAAGAATACTACGATGTATGGTACGCCTACCTGTCTGGAAAGCAGGATGTGTTCTCTTGTCTGCGGCATCGGTCCGTCTGTTGCTGCACATACCAGGATTGCGCCGTCCATCTGCGCCGCACCTGTAATCATGTTCTTTACATAGTCAGCGTGACCCGGGCAGTCTACGTGTGCATAGTGTCTGTTTGGTGTTTCATATTCTACGTGTGCTGTAGAAATGGTGATTCCTCTTTCTTTTTCTTCTGGTGCTTTGTCGATCTGGTCGAATGCTACCTTTTCTCCAAGCTGATATCTCTGATACAGCGTTGTTGTGATTGCTGCTGTCAGCGTGGTCTTACCATGGTCTACGTGGCCGATGGTTCCGATATTAATATGCGGTTTGGTTCTCTCAAATTTTGCTTTTGCCATTTTTGTTTTCCTCCTAATTGTATAACGTTATTTTTTAGAAAGGCGGACTTGGGCGTCCCCAAATCTGCTTAATTGGGTTTTGCTCAAACCTAAAAAATATTTTAGCATAGTTTTCTATCGTTTACAAGTAATTTCCAAAGAAGGTTTGTCTGCCAAAATTGATATCCAGCATCTGTGTGAAAGACGCAGATCTCTTTTCTCGATCTTCCCTACAAACTACTGCACAAAAAACTGCTGCACTATGTTAAAAGTACAGCAGTCAATTCTTTGCGCCAGTTTATTTTTCGTTTTCGTCCAGTCCTTTTCGTGCCAGTCTGCTGATTTCCAGCGCCGGTCCTACAACCGTTCCAGGCTTGGACATCATATATTCCAGCAACCCTTCCAGCATTTTAATTCTGCTGATTCTTCCAATGCACTGCGGATGCAGCACAAAAGTGAAAATGCCGCCCTCTTCATACAGACCGTCAAACTCACTCTGCCAGATCTCTCTTACATAGCTCGGTGCGCAGATTCTTCTTCTCTCCGGCTGCTGCAGCGTAAAGAAGAAATGGCTCGTGTCATCATACAGCCAGTTAAACGGCAGTTCAATCAACTTATCTCCCTCGTCATTGTAATGATAATACGGCCAGTCACACGCCATGGTATTGGAAGAGTACTCAAAACCACTGGCCATTACATTATTGATGGTCTCCTGTGTCAAAACCGCTTCTGGTGCTCTGTAACCAAGCGGTTCCACGCCCAGAAGATCTTTCATGATTTTTTTACACTTCACAACCAGCTCCTGATCCTGCTGCGGGAAGTAAGTCGTTTCGTGCAGATAGCCATGATAGCCGATTTCGTGACCTCTTCTGACAATTTCTCTGCAAACCTCTGTATGCTGCTCGATGACCCAGCCCGGAATAAAAAATGTTGATTTAATTCCCAGCCTGTC
>CANBFZ010000004.1 GCA_947367725.1 uncultured Eubacterium sp. | reverse complement strand
CAATGATACATTAACCATGTCCATCTTATCTAATGTCTATGAACCACTGGTTCGTATGACCAATGATGGCGAAATCGTTTCTGCACTGGCAGAGAAATGGGATATTTCTGAAGATGGATTGGTGTACACGTTCACCATCAGAACTGACGCAACCTTCCACAATGGAGACCCGATTACGGCAGAAGACGTAAAGTACTCTTTGGAGGCAGCAGCAGAATCTTCCTACACAGGTCCGTACATGAACTTTATTGATGCAGTAAAAGTATTGGACGAAAAGACGGTAGAAATTACACTGCAGTATGCATATGCGCCGTTCCTTGCACTTTGCACCACGTATTCCCAGGTTGTAAAAGAGGACTTCTATAAAGAAGGCGGCGAAGTGGACATGTCTAAGAATCCGATTGGTTCCGGCCCGTATAAGTTTAAGAGCTGGTCCCAGGGCGATAAGATTGAGTTTGAAGCTTATGATGGATATTATCAGGGCGCGCCTGCAATCAAGAATCTAACTTATAAGATTATCCCGAACTCCAACACAGCAACCATGGCACTGGAAAGCGGTGAGATTGATATGTCTCTCAATGTAGCAGAAGCTGACATCAAAGCGCTGGAAGAAAAAGAAGGCATCACACTGCTGCAGAAACCTTCCACTGCATTCTACTTCATTGGAATGAACACAAATGTAAAAGAACTGAGCGATGTGAGAGTTCGTCAGGCAATTGCAAAATGCATCAACAAGCAGAATATGATTGACGGTGCACTGAATGGTTACGGCGTGCCGACCAATACCTTTATCGCAGAAGGCGTTTTAGGATATGATAAAGACTTTGATCCGCTTCCTTACGATGTAGAAGGTGCAAAGAAACTGATGAAAGAAGCCGGCTATGAAAACGGATTTAAGATTTCTATGAGTATTCCGGAAAACCGCAGCACCCACGCGCAGATTATCAAATCTGACTTGGCGCAGATCGGTATTGACTTAACCATTAACATTATCGAAACCGGTAAATTCTGGGACGATCTTGAAAATCTGGATTACGAAATGATGATCATGGGATGGTCCTATGTGGTTATGGACCCAGACGTTGGTTACTATTCTCTGTACAAGAAAGATGATATGGCAGGCAACTACACTGGATATGGTACTGACAAGACAGATAAACTGCTGGCAGATGGTCGTGTAGAAAGTGATCCTGACAAGAGAGCTGCCATTTATGCTGAACTGGAAGAAATTTATCAGACTGCAGCACCGTATGTACCACTTTATTGGAGAGTTGATGCAGCAGCACACAACGAAAACCTGACAGGTGTGGATATTCCTCCTTGCGGATTCTACTATGTTTACGATTACGCATGGAAATAACCTAGTTCTGCTTTCAAGCGAAACTTTGGACAAATATTCCAACCTTTTACCTTGCGTTTAGCAATGGGCACCTGTGACTTGTAAATGAAACTAGAAATAAAGAACAGCCGGACCCTTCGGCAGGATGCGGTCCGGCGTTCTTTCATCATGGAGTAAACATATGTGGAAATATATATTAAAGAGATTGGGGATGATGATACCGGTATTGATCGGAATCTCGATTATCATCTTTACGATTATCTCGCTGACGCCGGGCAACCCGGCCCGTCTGATTTTGGGCGAGCGAGCATCACAGGAAGCAATCGACAAGCTCAATGAAGAATTGGGATATAACGACCCCCTTCCTGTAAAATATGTCAACTATATGATTGACCTTGTGCAGGGCGATATGGGAACGTCTTATCGAACCAATAGCAGTGTTGTCAGCGAAATTGCAGAACGCTTTCCGACTACGCTGCTTCTTGCAGTACTGGATATATTCCTGACATCCATTATATCCATACCCCTTGGGGTGTACATAGCGATTAAGAAAAATTCTATTGCAGACAATGTGTTTACCATTGTGGCGCTGATTTTTACAGCCATGCCGTCTTTCTGGCTGGGCATGCTTTTAATGCTTGCGTTTGCAGTGGGACTGAACTGGCTGCCGGCGACAGGCTCAGATTCCTTTGCCTGCTTTATTTTGCCGGCATTTACAGTAGCGCTTTTATCCGTCGCACAGATCATGAGAATGACACGTTCCAGTATGCTGGAGACGCTGCGTTCTGACTATATGAGAACTGCTAGGGCAAAAGGCGTAAAAGAAAATAAAATTATCTGGAAGCATGCGATCAGAAATGCATTGTTGCCAGTTGTCACTACTATGGGCGTCAATTTTGGATGGGCGCTGGGCGGTTCCGTTATTACAGAAACCGTATTTGGTATGAGTGGTGTAGGCACGCTGACCTTACTTTCTGTCCGTTCTAAAGACGTACCGTTGGTAATGGGATGTGTACTGTTTATGTCCCTGTTGTTCAGTGTGATTACGTTGATTGTGGATATTTCCTATGCCTTTATCGATCCGAGAATTAAGGCACAGTATGGATTTAAGAATAAATCCAGAAGAAAGACCAGAAGAAAGGAGCCTAGTAATGTTCAACCGCAAAGCTAAGAACCTGGAACTGGCGCTGGAAGTGCAGGAGAGCCGCAGCTTCTGGCAGGATGTAGGCAGGCGATTTATTAAAAACAACAAGACCATCATCGGTCTTGTGATGCTCAGCGTTATTGTGCTGATGTGTCTTTATGGCATGATATTTTTAGATTACGAAACCCAGGTCATCAATCAGGATATTCCGAATAAGCTGCAGACACCGTCTTTACAGCATTTATTCGGTACAGATGATTTAGGACGAGATATCTTTAATCGAATTGTATATGGCGCAAGATACTCTCTGTTTATTGGTTTTTCTGCGACGATTATCAGCCTTTCTGTAGGCAGTATTTTAGGCTGTATTGCAGGCTATTTCGGCGGAAAAACTGATAACATCATCATGCGGCTGACAGACGTATTTATCGCAATTCCATCTACGCTGATGGCAATTGCAGTGGTATCTGCATTGGGACCTAATTTTGCGAATCTGATTATCGCCATCGCGCTGGGAGATATTCCAGGCTATGCGAGAATCATTCGTTCCTCTGTGCTTTCTATCAGAGACAATGAATTCGTGGAGGCTTCTGTGGCAGTTGGAGGAAGCAGCATTCATATTATGGCGCAGCATATTTTCCCTAATACTCTGGCTGCATTGATCGTACAGGCGACTTTGGGTGTTGGTTATGTTATTATCGCCGCTTCCGGACTCAGCTATCTGGGACTTGGCGTGATGCCGCCTGCACCAGAATGGGGTGCAATGCTCAGTGAAGCACAGGCACAGATTCGTTATTTCCCACATCAGGTTATTTTCCCGGGAATTGCTATCGTAGTAACGGTATTGGCGCTGAACCTTTTAGGTGACGCACTGCGTGATGCCATTGACCCGACCCTGAAAGACTAAGGAGGAGACAGCATGGATAACAAAGAAAACAAGAACAATGATGTTCTCCTGAATATTGAGGATTTATATGTGCAGTATGACACCAGTGACGGCACAGCTTATGCAGTCAATGGCATCAGCTTTCAGCTGAAACGAGGGGAAACCTTTGGTCTGGTTGGGGAAACCGGTGCGGGCAAGACGACTACGGCACTGTCCATCTTAAAGTTGCTGCCGCAGAAGGTAGGCAACATCAGCAATGGAAAAATTGAGTTTGAGGGTGAAGACTTAGTCGGTTATTCCGAAGATGATATGCGTGATATCCGGGGCAGTCATATCAGCATGATTTTCCAGGATCCTATGACAAGTCTGAATCCGGTGCTGACCGTGGGCGATCAGATCGCAGAGGCCATCGAAACCCATCATCCGGAACTTTCAGAAGATCAGGTAGAGGACCGGGTAGACGAGGTGCTGAAACTGGTTGGTATTACCATAGATAGAAAATATGAGTATCCGCATCAGTTTTCCGGTGGCATGAAACAGCGTGTCGTTATCGCCATGGCGTTGGTATGTGATCCGATGTTGCTGCTTGCTGACGAACCGACCACAGCCCTTGACGTAACCGTACAGAACCAGGTACTGGATATGATGAGTAAGCTGAAAGAAGAACTCAACACTTCCATGATTTTAATTACCCATGACCTGGGGATTGTATGTCAGATGTGTGACAATGTGGCGATTATGTATGCCGGCGAAATCATTGAAATCGGCAGCGTATATGATATTTTTGATTTTGAAAAACCACACCACCCTTATACGAAGGGACTCTTTGGTTCCCTGCCGAGTCTGCAGAGCAGTTCAAATCGATTAAAACCGGTAGATGGCTTAATGCCAGACCCGATGGATTTACCGGGTGGCTGCAAATTTCATCCAAGATGTAAGCACTGTATGGATATTTGCAAAGAAAAAGCGCCGGAGGTGTTCACTGAAGGAAATCATTCTATCAGATGCCACCTTTACGAAAAATTAAAGGCAGGTGAGATGTAATATGGGAACACCACTGATTGAAACGAGAAATTTAAAGAAGTATTTTAAAACTGGTTCCGGGATGCTCCATGCGGTAGATGATGTCAATATCAGTATTGAACGGGGGCATACTCTGGGCGTGGTAGGTGAGTCAGGCTGCGGTAAAAGTACCCTGGGCAGAACCATCCTGCGCCTGCTTCCTGCAACTTCGGGCAGTGTGCTGTACGAGGGAAAAGATATTCAAAAGCTGGGCGCATCGGATATGAAGAAAATGCGTTCTGAGATGCAGATTATCTTTCAGGATCCGTATGCCAGCTTAAACCCAAGAATGTCTGTTAGTCAGATTATCGAAGAGCCTTTGAAAGTAAACCATATTTATAAAGATAAGGCAGAGAAAGACAAGCGAATTCTGGAATTGATGGATACGGTAGGTCTTGCCAGAAGACTGGCAAACAGCTACCCGCATGAATTGGACGGCGGCCGGCGCCAGAGAATTGGTGTCGCCAGAGCTTTGGCATTAAATCCAAGCTTCATTGTCTGTGACGAACCGGTATCTGCACTGGATGTATCCATTCAGGCACAGGTGTTGAACCTGATGATGGATCTGCAGGATTCCATGGGGCTGACTTACATGTTCATTACCCATGACCTTTCGGTTGTACGGCATATTTCTACCCACATTGCCGTGATGTATCTGGGACAGGTGGTAGAATATGCGCCGTCACAGAGGCTATTTGACGATCCGAAGCATCCATACACCAAGGCACTGTTGTCAGCCATTCCAATTCCGGATTTGGCGTACAGAGGAAAGCCGCGGGAACTGATTAAGGGAGAAATTACAAGCCCAATTGATCCGAAGCCGGGATGCCGGTTTGCGACGCGCTGTCCGTACGCGACTGAGAAGTGCACAGGTGAAAATCTCAGCCTGATAAATGTGGGACCGGAGCATCAAGTTGCGTGTGTTTTATATGGGGATTAAACGATGATCATTAAAAATGCGAAATTGTTTTTAGATGAACCGGGCATTTTTGAGCAGCTGGATATCCGAGTCACCGGTGAGAAAATCGCTGAAATCGGTGTAAATCTAAAAGGCGGTGCCGATGAAGAAATCATTGACGCCGCTGGCTGTTTTGTAACACCGGGACTCATCGAAGCCCACTCTCATATCGGAATGTACGAAGAGGGCATTCAGTGGGAAGGCGATGATATTTGTGAAAATGAGCCGGTGACGCCGGAAATGCGATCAATTGATGCGCTATATCCGGGAGATGTGGCATTTGCCGAAGCTTTAACCGGCGGGGTAACGACTATGTGTACCGGCTTTGGCAGCGGCGGTGTTGTAGCAGGTACTGCAGTGATTGTTGAAAACAATGGATCGCTGATCGCAGACGAGATGGTACTTGTGGCAGATGCCGGCATGAAGTGCGCCTTTGGTGAAAATCCGAGAGATTTTGGGCGTAGGGGAAAACAGCCTAACACCAGAGCTTCCGTTGCATTTATGCTGCGGGAATGCCTGCAGGATGCCATTGACTACAAGGCGGAAAAGGCAGAAGCGCTGAAAAAGGAAGAACACTTTAAGGTGGATCTGGGCATGGAAGCCATGGTGCGGGTCATCGACGGAGAGATTCCAATCAAAGCCCACTGTCACCGCTCTGATGATATTTGTACGGTCATTAGAATCTGCAAAGAGTTTGGCGTCCGGGCGACGCTGGATCACTGTACAGACGGACATCTGATTGCGGAGCACGTTGCAAAATCGGGATTTCCTGCCATTGTGGGACCGACCTTTGGCTCCAAATCTAAGTACGAGCTGAAAAATAAGTCCTTTGATACGGTGGCAGTTTTGGTAAATGCTGGGGTAAAGGTGGCTGTGACCACGGATCACAATGTGATTCCGCAGGAGTCTTTGAATTGGCTTGCTGCGATGTATATGCGAAATGGACTTTCCGAAGCGGATGCCCTTCGCTGTATCACTTGTAATCCAGCAGATATTCTGGGGATTTCTGACCGAAAAGGTCGGCTTGCGCCAGGACTGGATGCAGATCTTGTAATCTGGGATCAGCATCCGCTTGATTTACAAGCAAAACCAAAGCGGGTGTATGTTCGGGCAAAAGAGAAGTACCGGGCATAACGGTAGATAAAGTGTGAAAAAAGAGCATGTCAGTGCCGGAGGATTTCGGCGCAGGCATGCTTTCTGTCTTTGATGACAATACAGTATCTGCGGATCAAATGCGTTTCTGCTTCGCTTTTGATTTTGGATAAGGGGTGGGATCGTCAGTGAAACCTAAGATATAGTCAACGCTGGTCTCGAATAGTTCTGCCAGCAACTCTGCCTGATCTGAAGTCGGCATACGTTTTCCATGCTCCATCTTTGAATAATTGGATTGATCAATGCCGGTTCTCATCTGTACGTTCAATTGTGTCAAATGCTTCTTTTCTCTCAATTCTCTCAGGCGACTCATGGCGTAAACCTCCTTCCAACTCTATTATGGCAAATTCCCCTACAAAAAATAGGTCAATTTGACCTATTAATGGGAAATTTACACATTTTTATGCGGTATGATACAAATTTTACCATAAATGGAACGAATTCGGCTGCGCACAAGATTAAATTTAAGGCTTCATTTAGTATTTGTATCATGAGATCTCCATGTATAAAATGACGGGGATTTCTATAGAATTTATGTGTTTTCAAATTTATGAGTAAAATAAAATCTATCTATATTTCCTTTCATACGTTTGATGCAACACACGGGTAAATCAACCTATTCACATACAGATTTCTATGATATAATTTATTATAAATCATAGTACTGAAGGGAAATTACAATGAAGGTATGTATTTGCGATGATTTGATAGAGGAACTTGAAGTATTAAAATCAGCCTGTGAAACATATTTTGCGGAGAGAAATATGCAGGCGGAGATTATATGTACGCAGGATCCGGAACATCCGATTGATCACGAATATGATCTTTTAATTTTAGATATAGAGATGCCGAAGAAGAAGGGCACTGTTGTAAAAGATCAGTTGATGGGACGAGAGAGACCATTGATTATTTTCGCTACAAGCTATCAGGAGAACATGCCGGAGGCTTTTGGTCCCAATGTGATCGGATTTTTAGCAAAGCCGCTGGTATGGGAAAGCTTTGCATTGAAGATGGATTTGGCGG
Organism: uncultured Eubacterium sp.; assembly: GCA_947367725.1. Taxonomy (GTDB): domain Bacteria; phylum Bacillota; class Clostridia; order Peptostreptococcales; family Anaerovoracaceae; genus Senimuribacter. The sequence continues at coordinate 11,532 of CANBFZ010000004.1, read as the reverse complement.
TACGGCTTCTTTTGGCTGGTAGAATGCTGGAGCTTTCTCCTACAGTGTACAAAAGCAGTGAGAAGATTATCATGTTCTTTACTGCACAGCGCTATACCAAAGCCCTGCTTGTAAGTGGTGAAGAAACATTGTTATCCGCTAAAAGCTTAGTAACTTGGGAAAAAGAACTGGAAGACTTATATTTTGTTCGGGTAGATGCGTCTCACCTGGTGAATTGCAAGCATATTGTGGATGCATATGATCATGTTGTGGTGCTGCGCGGCGGGCAAAAGCTGACCGTTAGCAGACGTCGAAAAAAGGGATGCTTTGAGAAATTGCGTCAATATAATCTGCGGTTTTCTAAATTTGCATAAAAATTGGAGGAACGAACATGACACCGTTGGCACAGCTATTGGAAATATTGGTTTTGCTGCTCTTATTGAAAGGCGTTCTCGGCTATGCGTTTCGGGAAAAGACTTTGCCCCTTGTGATTGGAGCGATGATTTTGATTGTTCGCTGTGCCATGCTTTTTATCTTGCCGGAGGACTATACCTATTTGATTTGGCGCAGTATCCTGTTTCCGGCTGCGGCAATGCCGTTTTTCTTTAAAGGAAGATGGGAAATCAATCTGGCGGCGGGAATCTGTATGATGCAGATGATTTGGAATCTGTATACGTTTAATATGGGCTGCTGGATTGTGGCAGTCAAGGGTGACGTCATCAGGGTTGAACTTCCAATTTGTTACTATTTAGGGGCGCTGGAGTGCCTGGCGGTGCTCGGTGTGCTGCGTTTGATTTTGGGAAAAAAAAGAGAAGGAATTTTTTTACATGTAGAACTTCTGAATGTGTGGATGTTCGTTCCTTTTTTAGTTTGTATTTGGGGAATAAATCATACTGGGTGGTCATTTGGGGATAACAGTATGGGGAATTTGGGAGAATTGATACAGGGAAAAAATGCAATCAGAGATGGGTTTTTAGGGGTTTTGATCCTTTTCATTTTTATTCTTACCTGCTGCATGCAGTCGCAGCGCAGAGAGGTGAAACGCCTGCTTTTGCTGAATCAAAAGTGTCTTGCGGAGCAGACGGAGCAGTACAGCAGACAGGGCTTGATGGATGAGGAACTGCGAAAGTTCAGACATGATTATCGCAAGCATATTCGAGCCTTGCAGGAAATTGCAGAAGGAACAGATATGGAGCGTATTCGGGGCTATCTGAATCAGATTGCTGGCGAGAACATAAAGTATGAATCTGTATTTTTAACGAGTCATTTGGTTGCCGACGCAATTCTGAACAGGTATGGGGACGCTTGCAGAAAGCAGCAGATGACAATGCGCGTGGAGGGAAAGTTCCCGAAGAATCTGCATATTTCTGAGGTAGATTTATGCGTCATTCTTACCAACGGATTGCAGAACGCTTTTGAAGCAGCAAACCTTTGCGAGGAGGAAGGAGAAGTTTCTGTAAAGGTTGGGAATAGAGAAAACTTTGTTACAATTTCTATTCGCAACAGTACTTTGCACAAACCGCAGCGGTGGGGAGACGGACTTGCAACGACAAAGCATGATAAAAAGAATCATGGAATTGGTACGAGAAATATGACAGCTGCCGCGCAAAAAAATGGTGGAATGGTAGAGTGGATTTTGGAAGAAGAGGGATATGTGACTACAAATATCCTTCTGCGGGGACAAAGCAAAGCGGAATGAAAAGAGACCGACAATCAGGTAAATATGCCTGATTGTCTTTTTGTTTTTGGGAATATATGGTAAAAATGACCGGCTTTCTGAAAAAATGCCCACTTTTCCGAAAGTTCTTGCAATCCTGTTGGCTGAAATATATACTTAAACTATAAAAAGCACAGAAGAAAGAATAAGAATGAAAGAAAGGTAAAAAGATGACAAGAAAATTATTCTGCATAGTTTTAGGATTCGCGTTAGTTATATCTACTGCGATAGCACCCGCCTTTGCATCGACTGCCCCTAATGACAGCAAAGACGAGTTTATGGCGGAGAAACTGGAACAAGCAGCGGATGTGCTTAACGATGAAGCAGCAGAGATCGCCATGTGCCCGATGAAAGATGGCAGCTTGTATGCAGTCAGAGAATATGACCTGGGGGATGATTGTAAATTGGTTGTAGAGCTGAAGGACCAGAGTGAATCTGCGGCAGTGACGCCATCTATCGTACCTCTTGCGACATCGGGCAGCAATGAGATGTGGAAATATCCATATGTGTCTGCAGGATATTTGGATGGCATTTATGCACTAAAGGAATCTAATTCCACTGGAGCTTTTCCAGATTAATTTCAAATTAATGTATTTAGAGGGGTGAGAAATTTCCCCTCTATAGTTGCAAAAAGGAGTTCTCATAACATCACCTTATTCACTGAGATATATAGGACTAAAAAGTCCGTATTTTCAACAAAAAATACTTGATTATATGAGGAGGTGCATATATGACGTGGAAAAAAGTAACAACATTAATTTTTTGTTGCATTTTAGTGGTGGGAATGGTTAGTTGCAGCCAAAAACTAGAGAAAGAAGAAAACGGCAAGGAGTCAATACATGAATTGTATTGGGATTTCAAACCAGAAGAAATTCCGATATTTGATGTGGAAAATAAAGGATATCATATTACGGCAGCGGTATTAGTAGAAAACGATACGGTAAAGGCGTTATCGAAAGAGGAATTCCTTGAAATGATTCAGAAAAAGGAATCTATGAGGCTTGCCGCTGAAGTCAAAGAGGAATACAGCGTAAAAGAAGGTATTGTAGTTTTTTCGGCTGACAGACTTTGCAGAATAAGTGCTCTTTATGAAAAAGCAGCATCAATAGGAGTTGGAAAGCGTCTTGTGTTTAAGAGAGTGTTAAATATTGAACCACAAGAAGAGAATACAGATTTTAACATTGAAGAAATTGATAACGCGATAAAAGAAATGTTCAACCTAAAAGAAGAGGCTGCCATGCCATCTTTTGAAAATGACGCAGGAAAACTGATTTCTACAGATAAATACAAGTATTCTGCTACTGCATTTATCCCAAAACTATGTAAAATAGAAGGTCAATACAAAAACGATAAAATACAGCTGGATGTCTCGGGAATATATCCCTATACGGGTGATACGACCTATTTAAATGGAATTTATTTGCTGATTGAGAGCAATGAAGCAGAGATGATGCCGGACTAATACAGCATTAAGCGCTACAACATCATTGACGTATAACTATTCAGCGAATGTCAGAACAATGTTATCAAGTTCGCCCAATTTTTATTTGGGCGGGCTTAATTCAAATAAATTCTAAAGAAGGGAAGGGAAACGGTGAAAAAGAAATTTGTACTGCTTAGTATACTGATTTTGTGTGTTAGCTGTTTGATTTGTCTTGTGACAACTACGCATTTAAGTGGCGGAGAGAATCTTTATGGACGCTTTGATCGGGATTACAAGCTGCAGGAGGGTGAAATTTTGTATGGGACCCTTTACTTTCACAAAGAGGGAATTGCACCTATTTGGATTGAGAAAGTTTCGCTTATAAAGAAGAAGGATATTCCCTGTGAAGTGAAAATTTTTTTTGGTAACAGACAGCACTTGCAAATGACAGGCGGTTCGATAAGGGAAGCGGATTTTGAAGAGGGCTATGGTGAAAACCTTATTTCGTCTGATCAGTTTAAATGGCTAAGGGATAAAGATTTTCAAATTGTTGTTACAACAAAAGAAGATAAATTAGAAGGTGTTTGGGTGGAAATTGAGTATCGTATTCTGGGCATTTTTCCAAAACAGATTCGCGCACAGGAGCTGATTATATAATGATAAAATGCGTTTTACAACAGGCGATTATGAGAACCGGATGGAAAACCCTGATTCCATATATTGCAATGATAATGGCAATTTTGATTTTTAATGTGCCATATCCGGTGCACCGGGAACTTTCTGGCGTTTTGATACAGCTGGAAAATCCGGATTCTTATGAAGAGGTAACTGTAGAACTTGACGGCAGCTATCATTTGAATTGGTTGGCTCATGATGAATACAAGGGGTATTTTCGCATTTCCAATGAAAAACTGACGCAGATGAAAGAATTGAAATTTCCCATTGCGGTAGGAGTGGATTTTGAAGATGCTGAATCAGACCTTGCATATGATCTTCGCGGAGAGAACCTTTCAGAAAAGGAAATGGAGAAAATTTTAGAGGATTTCAAAGAATATAATGGCGGCAGAGTTTTATCGAAACGTTTTCTTCGCAGGATTTGCATTGCAGTGCCATCTGTAACGAAATACGATGATGGAAGAGTATCTTGGGATTATGGCGACCCATATAACGGAAAAGGCAATTTTATCGTGATGGGTGCGAACACTTATGACGAGGCGGTACAAATTTTGACTGGCAGTTATGGAGACTTCGTACAACTTAAAAGATAGATGAGATTAGGAGGAAGCGGTAATTTGTGGAAAGTGTGATATTTGCATTTTGAGTGTATGGCATTTGGGTGGAAATCCGGTATCGTGTACTAGGTATTTTCCCGAAATAGATTCACAAACAAGATTTTGTTCTATAACGATAGAATACAGTAATGACCGAAAGAGAAAAAATGAAGAAGAAAGCATATATTTTCGCAATAATCATTGGCACATGTTACCTTTGCGTATTTATCTATTTCGTTTTCATTGGTGCCAGACAGACGGTTTACGAGAAATGACCTACGATAGAGCTTGCATATACCGATATAGACGGTCGTGAAGAACGTGTTCCGATGAATCGGTTTTGCGGATGCAGATGGGACTTTTATGGTGAACAGAAGTTGGCGGAACCAAATTTGAATGGCGATAGAGTACAGACCATATGTGTAGAAGAAGGAACAGCGGTTGCGTTTCGGGTGGTTTATCAGACCCAGCCGGAGGAAATCATTGTAAAAGAGTTTCAAAACGAACGGGTAACAGAGGATGCTGCAGGAAAAATAATCGCGAAGAATTTGCAAAGCCTAACTTGCAATCCGGGATATACCTATACCATTGAATTGCTTTATGACGCGGAAAGCATTACCTACGGGTTGAGATGCGAATAAAATAGGATCAGTAGCATAAGGAAAATGGATGCGTCAGTAGGATTGTTTTCACAAGTTTATGGTATATTCGCATTGACTTTATCATAAATTTTGAGTACAATAAAAGCAGAGTGTTGGCTTTAGCCGCACGAAGGGGCACACCACCGCGGGTGTGAACTTTCGTGCGTTTTTTTTGTTGATCAGAAAGGGAGAAAGCTATGGTAAGAATTAACGGGGCAGATGTTTTAGCAGCGGGAAAAAGCTTAGCGGCATATCTGGACGAAAATGATTTTCCCAGAGCGAGAATTGCAGTGGAACGCAATGGGGAAATCGTGCCAAAGGCAAAATATGAAGAGACAATTCTTGTAGACGGAGATAAAATCGAAATCGTAAGTTTTGTAGGAGGCGGCTGATGACGGAGGAGCATAGAAAACTACCAACCGAAGAGGAAATCAGAGAATGCCTGCAGCTGCGTCACGGCAGGGAACTGCAGGAGAAGTTATCTGCCGCAAAAGTTGCCGTCTGTGGTCTTGGTGGACTTGGCTCTGCTATCGCGATTTCTCTGGCTCGCTGCGGTGTCGGGCAGCTGCATTTGATTGATTTTGACAGGGTGGATTTGTCCAACTTGAACAGACAGCAGTATGCGGTCAGTCAGCTGGGTATGCCGAAGCCAGAAGCGTTGGCAGAGGAAATCCGAAGATTCTCCCCTTATGCCAAAATTGTCACTGATTTTGTTAAACTGACAGAGGAAAATATTCCGCAGCTGCTTGCAGAAGATGATTACATCTGCGAAGCGTTTGATGATCCTGAGGAAAAAGCCATGCTAACAAACTGCGTGCTGACGGAATTGCCGGGGAAATATCTGGTGGGTGCGTCAGGCATGGCAGGCTATGGAGACAGCAATGCAATTCAGACGCGGCGCATTACCAGCCAGTATTATCTGTGTGGTGATGGTGTTTCGCAGCTGGCGCCGGGCATGGGGCTGATGGCACCGCGGGTGATGATTTGCGCAGCGCATCAGGCGAATATGATTGTCCGGTTGCTTGCAGAAGAAGCACAGACAGCATGACAAGTAAACGAAAACGCCTCATATGAAACAGAAGGCATGAGAAGACAGAAAAGGAGAGACAGATGGGACAGAAAGACACATGGAACTTAGGTGGAAGAGAATTTACTTCCAGATTTATACTGGGTTCCGGAAAATACTCTATGGAACTGATTCAGGCAGCAGTGGAACAGGCAGGCGCTGAAATGATTACCCTTGCCGTGCGCAGAACCAATACGAAACAGAGCGAAAATATTCTGGACTATATTCCAGCGCATGTAACGCTGCTGCCCAATACCAGCGGGGCGAGAAACGCGGAGGAAGCAGTGCGAATTGCCCGCATGTCCAGAGAACTGGGATGCGGTGATTTTGTAAAAATCGAAATCATGCAGGACAGCAAATACCTGCTGCCGGATAACGTGGAAACGGTCAAAGCGACAGAAATTCTTGCCAAAGAGGGGTTTATCGTAATGCCGTACATGTACCCCGATCTTTACACAGCAAGAGATCTGGTAAACGCCGGGGCAGCCGCAGTGATGCCGCTGGCAGCGCCGATTGGGTCCAACAAAGGGCTGGCGACCAAAGCATTCTTGCAGATTCTCATTGATGAAATCGACCTGCCGATCATCGTTGACGCAGGCATTGGCAAGCCGTCTCAGGCATGTGAGGTCATGGAGATGGGAGCGGCTGCAGTTATGGCAAATACGGCCATTGCAACTGCCGGAGATATTCCTGCCATGGCGTCCGCTTTCAAAAAAGCCATCGAGGCAGGCAGAAGCGCGTATTTATCCGGACTTGGCAGAGTGCTGGAGCGAGGTGCCAGCGCCGCAGATCCATTGACGGGATTTTTGAGGGATTAGGGGGAGAAAACCAATGCAAGAAAACCAGTTTTTGATCGATTCTAAAAAGCTTTCTCCCCAGGCACTGTTGAGAAAGCATCAGATTGAAGCGAACCCGTCAGCCAGAACAAACCATATGGAATATATGGAAGGGATGGAGCAGATTCAATCAGATGTGATGGAAAAGGTACTGACGCAGATGAACACCTACAACTATGAAAGCTATACGGCGGCAGACGTGAAACGGGTGCTGGCGCAAGAGAATTGTTCCATAGAAGATTTTAAGGCCCTGCTTTCTCCGGCTGCGTTTCCGTTTCTGGAGCAGATGGCGGCAAAAGCCAAAATAGAAACCAGCAAGCACTTCGGCAATACGGTGTACTTCTTTACGCCGATTTATATCGCCAATTATTGCGAGAATTACTGTATTTACTGCGGCTTTAACTGCTACAACGATATCCGCAGGAAGAAACTTTCCTATGAAGAAATCGAGAAAGAAATGAAAGTCATTGCAGATTCTGGCATGGAAGAAATTTTGATTCTGACCGGAGAAAGCCGTAAGGTCAGCAGTGTGGAATACATCGGCGAAGCAGTAAAGATTGCCCGCAAATACTTCCGCAATATTGGTATTGAAATTTATCCGGTTAATGTGGACGAGTACCGCTACCTCCATGCATGCGGGGTGGACTATGTGACTGTTTTCCAGGAAACTTATAACGCGGATCAATACGAGACACTGCATCTGATGGGACATAAGCGGGTGTTTCCGTATCGGTTTGATGCCCAGGAGCGGGCGCTGATGGGCGGCGTGCGCGGTGTTGCCATGTCGGCGCTTCTCGGGCTTTCTGACTTTAGAAAAGACGCGTTGGCGTCAGCACTGCATGTGTATTATCTGCAAAGAAAATATCCCCACGGAGAGTTTTCTCTATCCTGTCCGCGGCTTCGTCCTATTGTAAATAATGACAAAATTAATCCACTGGATGTAGGAGAGCGGCAGCTTTGCCAGGTGCTCTGTGCTTACCGCATTTTTTTGCCGTATGTGGGCATTACTGTATCTACCCGTGAGGAAGCACATTTTCGCAATGGTATTGTGAAAATTGCCGCTACAAAGGTTTCTGCCGGTGTTTCCACGGGAATCGGGGATCACGAAAGCAAATATGACGGAAAGGATGCGGCGGATGCCGGTGACGAGCAGTTTGCAATCGCAGACGAAAGAAGTTTTGCCCAGATGTATCAGGATATTGAAGAGGAAGGGCTGCAGCCGGTCGTCAACGACTATATTTATGTGTAAAAAAATCGTAATTACAAATCGCCATCTGGTTCATGGAGATTTTTTAACCCAAATCGAAAGGGTGCTCAAAACAAAGCCGCAGGCTTTGATTCTCCGCGAAAAAGACCTGACGGATTCGGCATACCAGCGGCTTGCGGAGCAGGTGTTGCTTCTTTGTAAAACCCAAGGCGTGCGTTGCTATTTTAACGGCAGATTACAGATTGCGAGACAGCTTTCGGCTGACGGCGTACAGATGCCGTTTTCTGCGTTCATGGACGCGGGAATGAAGGATTTAGCGGATATTCCCAGAACAGGCGTATCTGTTCACAGCAGGGAAGAGGCGGAAATGGCGGCAAGTCGCGGCGCGGATTTTTTAATCTACGGTCACATTTTTGAAACGGATTGCAAGCCGGGTCTTACGCCGCGGGGACTTTCTACGCTGGAATCTGTTTGCAGCAGTGTAACCATTCCTGTTTTTGCCATTGGTGGGATTCAGGAGAAAAATGCGTCTTTGTGCATCGAAGCAGGGGCTGCAGGGATCTGCATGATGAGTAGGTTTATGAGGATGGAGTAGATGCCGTGCAAATATTTTGACGAAAAAGGAAATATGTGCGTGACAAACGAGAGCAATTGGTATAGAATGAATTTGTATACACAAAAAAACGGTGTACAATGTAATAGACTGCTTCCGCCGAAGCGGCCTGCGTTATAAAAAGAGAAAAGGAGAAAAACTTTATGACTATGGTAACCAACCGATTGGTAAACGATTGGGTAAAAGAAATGGCGGAATTAACCAAACCGGACGAAATTGTCTGGGTAGACGGAAGCAAGGCACAACTTGACGAAATCAGAAAACTATCCCTTGCGACCGGAGAAATGATTGAACTGAATCAGGAAAAACTGCCTGGCTGTCTTTATTACCGCACGAACCCGAAAGATGTAGCCAGAGACGAGAAGAGAACCGTGATCTGCACTCGCAGAAAAGAAGATGCTGGTCCTACCAATAACTGGGTAGAACCGCAGGAAATGTATGATAAGATGGGAAAACTCTTTGACGGCTGTATGAAGGGCAGAACCATGTATGCCATTCCATTTTCTATGGGTGTGCCGGGTACTGAATTTGCAAAGATTGGGATTGAGCTGACTGATTCTATTTATGTTGTTCTGAGCATGGCAATTATGACCCATGTGAATCAGAAGGTGATCGATTTACTCAATGAAGGGGCAGATTTCACCAAGTGTCTGCATTCCAAAGCACAGATTAACGAACAAGAAAAGTACATCGCACATTTTCCTGAGGACAATACCATTTGGTCCATCAACTCTGCTTATGGCGGAAATGTGCTGCTGGGCAAGAAGTGTCTGGCGCTGCGTATCGGCTCTTACCTGGGAAAACAGGAAGGCTGGATGGCAGAACATATGCTGATCTTAAAGATTGAAAATAAAGAAGGAGAAGCGAAGTATGTCTGCGGTGCTTTCCCAAGCGCTTGCGGAAAGACCAATCTGGCGATGCTGACGCCTCCGGAATATTTTAAGAAAAAAGGATACAAGATTTCTACCGTTGGCGATGATATTTCATGGCTGCGTATCGGAAAAGATGGAAGACTGTATGCAGTCAATCCAGAAAACGGTTTCTTTGGTGTTGCGCCGGGAACCAACGAAAAATCCAATCCGAATGCGCTTAGAACGACCCATAAGGATACCATCTTCACCAATGTGGCAAGAAACTTAGATGATAATACTGTATGGTGGGAAAAACTGGATAAAAATCCGCCTGAAAACGGAGAAGACTGGCTGGGTAACCCTTGGAACGGAAAAACCTCTGAAGAAAAGGGCGCGCATCCAAATTCAAGATTTACAGCACCTGCTGCTAACTGTCCGACCATTGCGGATGAATTTGCGACTGGCGAGGGTGTGCCGATTTCTGCCATCATCTTCGGCGGCAGAAGAGCAAAAGCGGAACCGCTTGTTTACCAGGCAAAGGATTGGAATCACGGTGTGTTCATCGGTTCTGCCATGGCATCTGAGACGACAGCAGCTATTGTTGGTAAAGTAGGCGTTGTCCGTCATGACCCGATGGCAATGCTGCCGTTCTGCGGATATAATATGTCCGAGTATTTCCAGCACTGGATTGATATGGGTAAGAAGATGACCAATCCGCCGCAGATTTTCCATGTCAACTGGTTTAGAACAGATGAAAATGACGAGTTCATGTGGCCAGGATTCGGTGATAATCTGCGCGTCATTCTGTGGATGCTCAACCGCTGTGAAGGCAGTGTGGATGCAGTAGAAACACCGCTTGGATTTGAGCCGAAGGCAGAAGATATCGATACTAATGAACTAGATATCGATGCAGAAACTTTAGAAAAGCTGCTGCGTGTTGACAAAGAAGTCTGGAAGGATGAAATTCAGGGCATTGAAGAGTTTTACAGCCAGTTTGAATGGCTTCCAAAAGAAATCACAGAGAACTTTGAGAAACTGAAAGAACAGATTCTATAATGCAATACCAAAAGACCTTGCGCCGTGCAGGGTCTTTTTGCTTTAAAATGCAGAACTTTTTATTTCTGATATTTTTTACTAGGATTTTTAAAGGAATGTGGTATACTGTATTTGATTTGTTACAGCTGACATAAGCGAGAAGGAGTTTTACGTTACATATGAAGTTTGAGGATTTGCAATATCAGGCAGTGCCGCTGCCGGAGGATATTTTAAAGGAAAAATGGAGCGGACATTTTGATCGGGTGCGCGCAATCATTGACAGACGACTGGCAGGCGAACTTTCTTACAGCATGCGCTGCCGCTTGGAATTGGAACTTGCCAATCTGGAACATCTGGAGAAATGTTATAATCGTACAGAAGAAGAGGCGCTGGCGATGATACAAGAGAGAATTCCGTCTTTTACGGCAGAAGAACTGGATGCACTGCGCCTTGATCATAAGGTGGATTTCATATATCTCAATGGGCAGGTGCGCTATTTGAGAAGTTTCTGCAGTACGCTTTTTAAAGTGTATCCAGAAATGGAGGAAAGAGAAGCACGCGAACGAGGCGATGCGTATGAGAAACAGGCGGCAAGAGCGGAAGAAGTGGAAGCCGTTGACGAACTGATTGCAAATTTAGTAGATGGGCAGGAGACGTCCGCACATATTCACATTCGCCACAAAGTTTGGATTCAGGAACAGGCGATGGAAGCGGGCAAAACAGTGCGCGTACACATACCGCTGCCAGTTGAGAGACAGCAGATGCAGCATGTGCAGATTTTAGAAATTTCGCCAAAGCCGGCGGCATTACCATCTGTAGAGGATGGACACCCAACTGCATATTTTGAAGAAAAGGCTGCGCCGGGACAAGTTTTTTCTGTGGAGTATGCACTG
>CANBFZ010000003.1 GCA_947367725.1 uncultured Eubacterium sp. | reverse complement strand
TCCGGCACCACGCCGCCAAACGCCGTGTGAATATCAATCTGTGAAGAAATTACATTGCTCAGAACCTGCCTGCCGTCAGCCAGCACTGCAACTGAGGTTTCATCACAGCTGGACTCAATGCCCATGGTCAAAAATTTTCCATCTTTCATTCTTCCGCCTCTTGTCTCTGCCGGAAAACGCGTGCTGACCTTATTTTACCATGCAGCGGTCGTCATGTCCAAGATGCCTGCAGTTTTCACAGGACTGATAATCTGCCATCGTAAATGTGTCAAAATCGTATCTGCGTTCAAACCGGTTACAATGGGTACAGATCTCCATTAGATCTCCATACCTGTCAATATCATCATAAGGTAAATTCTGTTCCATGCTGTTCCTCCTTATCGCGGCTTATTTTTGCCGCTCTGCCGATGGAATATGCACGGAAAATTACCTGCGCCACATAATCATGGCGTCTTCTCCATTATCTTCGTAATAGCCTGTTCGAAGCCCTGCCTCTGTAAAGCCGAAAGTTTTATAAAGTCCAATGGCAGGCATATTGCTTACCCGTACTTCCAACGTATGACTTCTGATGCCAGCTTCTGTCGTTACTTTCAACATAGTATCAATCAGCGCCATGCCGATATGCCGCCTGCGAAAATCCGGTGACACTGCCACATTGGTAATATGTCCCTCATCTACGATGGACCATACACCGACATACCCTACCACGTGACCAGAAAGTTCCGCAACCACGTAAAGGGCGAGCGGATTTTCTGCAAGCTCATACAGCAGCGAGTCTCTCGACCAAGGCACCGCAAAACACTGCTGCTCTAAAAGCACCATATCATCAATGTCTTCCGGTACGCCTTTTCGCAAAATCAGTTCTTCCATTTGTCTTCGCTTCCTATGTTATGAAAGGTACACCGCCCATTACCGCGCTTTGAACCGTGCCAGTTTCGCAGCACGCTCTTTTTCTAGTGTACCGTCTTTCAGTTTTTGTTCTGCCTCTGTCACACGCATATAATCCGGCAGCAGCGCCGTTGCCGACAGCGTTTCTCCTGCCAGAAATTTTTTCAGCGCGCAGACTGCCGTCATCTCCGCTGTCTGATAGCGTTCACTTTCTTCTGCAAGCGCAATATGCACCATGCCGTACTTTTCTCTCAGTTGGCGGGCAAAATCCGTCAACGCATTGTCATATGCGTCAATGCCGTCTCCGTAAAATTTCACAGTCATTGCCTGCGGCATGCCACAAGGCAATTCGCTTTGCCGTTCCGAAATCAATCGGTCCAACGCCGCAAAACAATCTGTCAGCATATATGGTCCGCTCTTTAAGACATCCTTTCCCATTTCATCAAAAACTGCACCGTAAACCTGTCCTCTGCGGGCGTTAAAGATCGGCACAATCAGCGCCGTTCCATCGCACTTGTTGCGAAATGCATCTAACGTCGGTACAGAAATGGCAGGAATCGACAATGCCTGGCAAAGTGCTCGCACAGAAGCTACACCGATGCGAATGCCCGTAAAAGAGCCTGGTCCAATGGACGCTGCCGCCGCACACAGATCTTTGGGTGAAATACCCAGTTCCTGCATGAGCTGCTGCGCCATGGGCATCAAATCCTTCAGATGATTCATTTCTTCCTGTGACGTTTTGGACAGCACAGTTCCATCGCCGTCGATCACCGCGACAGACCCCTTGGGACCCGTTGTCTCAATTGCTAAAATGTACATTGATAGATTCGCTCTCCTTCTTCTTGACCGTACACAATGAAAACACACAGGGTTTCCTCGGGCAGAACTTCTGCCACCTGGTCTGCCCACTCTACAATAGACACACCCTGTCCATAAAAATATTCATCGCAGCCGATGTCAAATAGTTCTTCCGCACTTTTCAGTCGATACACATCGAAATGATACAGCGGCAGCCGTCCAGAATGATACTCTCTGACAATGGTAAAAGTAGGGCTTGTAAGCGTTTCTTTCACACCAAGCCCCTCTGCGATATATTTCGTCAGCGTGGTTTTTCCCGTTCCCAGGTTGCCAATTAAAGCCAGTACAGTGCCGGGTTTTAACTGCTGCGCAAGGGCTGTGCCAAAAGCCCTGGTATCTTCTTCGTTTCTGATGATAACTTCTCTCATAAAAGACCTCCCGGTCGTCAGACTCAGCTTTTGTGCAAGAATCCTGAGATCCGCTTATATACAAGGAACGTGATCCCTGCATTGATACCTGCTTTCAATATATTAAACGGAACAATCACAGGAATCAGCATACCTACAACGACGTTTGTCGGAACCCCCATAAAAGCAGGCGTTACAAAATAGTTAAACACGACCATAGCAAGAACCGTCACAATTACACCACTGATCAGCGCAACAACCGCCTCTTTTTTCGTCTTTTGACGGCGGTAGAGACACCCTGCAACAAGAACGAAAAGACCGGTCGCCAGCATATGCATCAGAAATCCATACACGCCGGAGCCACCCAGCAAAAATGCCTGAATAACACTGACAATCAGTGTCACCAAAAGTCCTGCTATAGGTCCGAACGCAAAAGTTGTAATGTAAATAGGAATATCCGCCGGATCATATTCTAAAAAAGGCGCCGGTGGGAAAGGGATTCTAATGAGAAGCACCAGCACACAAGATAGTACCACCATCATTGCGAGTCTTGCAAGCTGTGCTGTAGTCAGTCTGTTTTTCATACTTCCTCCGTTTGTTTGAAATCTGCCTGGGTCAGCTGATAAATTGCATCTGCATAAATCTTCGTCATAGTCATAAAGCGATCAATAGAAAGGCGTTCATCTCGCTGATGCATCAAGTCTTCATCTCCCGGAAACAATGCGCCAAAGGCAACCACATGTTTCGCTGCCTTTGCATAAGTACCGCCACCGATGACGAGAGACTGACTCTTCTGATCGCCGGTATGCTTTCTGTAGATGTCCACCAGTGTACGAATCATAGGACTGTCTGGTTCCATATAAATGGGCTTTTTTCCAGAAAGTTTAATCAAACCCATATCATACCGGTTCAAGACAGGCAGAATTGCTTCATATACTTGTTCTTCCGTACACGTTACCGGATAGCGGACGTTCAGATGCAGGCTCACCGCACCTTTATCGTAATGCACAAGACCTACATTTAGCGTCAGTTTGCCTGACTGCGGATCAGAAAAGCCGCATCCCAGATGCTGTCCATTCACATCAAAACCAATATGCTTCAGATAGAAATCAAAAAACACATTGAGTTCATCACTGGCAAAATTTAGTTTTCCTAAAAATTCCATCATAATTGAGATCGCATTGCAGCCATCTTGCGGATATGCTGCATGGGCAGCCTTTCCTTCCGCAGTAATTTCTAAGGACTTTCCGACGCCTTTGGTATTTATCTTATACCCCGTTTCTCCACGAAACGCTGCCGCCAGTTCCTTGATCTGCGGATACGTGTCCGGATTATCACTGTTTACCACAGCCCGCGCTTTTTCTGCCACCATATTTCCAGCGGTGCCACCGCTAAGACTGCGTAGAGAAAGACCTGTATTGGTTTGTTTGGGAAGTTTTTTGGCAATTTCAAAAGACATCATGCCCTTTTCCCCATGAATTGCAGGAAAATCGGCATCCGGTGTAAATCCGTAATCCGGCATCTGCGCATGGGCAAAATAGTAGTCCATCCCTTCCCATTTGGTTTCCTCATCCAAGCCCAGAATCAAACGCACTTTTTTGGCTGGTTCATAGCCTGCATCTTTTAGGGCTTTCATCGCAAAAAGCACCGCCACCATAGGTCCTTTGTTATCCAGTGTGCCTCTGCCATATATGTATCCGTCTGATACTGCACCGCTGTCAGGTGCAAAACTCCATCCACTGCCTTCCGGTACAACGTCCAGATGCCCCAGAATACCAACCAGTTCTTTGCCCTGCCCAAACTCAATATGTCCGCCGTAATGATCAATATCCTTTGTTTCAAAGCCCATTGCTTTTGCTTTGTTTAAAAAACACACAAAAGCATCCTGTACGCCTTTTCCGAACGGATAAATCTCTCCGTCTGCGGCTGTCACAGGATCTGAAACAACGCTTCTGATCGATACAAGGTCCTGCAGCATTTCAATCTGCAAGACCTTGTTCTCATCGATAATTTTCTGGTAGTCCATCAGTCTACAGCTTCAACAGAAGCAATTTCCGGATAGCTTTCTTTTAAGACTTTTTCTACAATACCTTTCAGGGTCATTCTTGCGCCTGGGCATCCTGCGCAGTGTCCCTTAAGTCTAACTTTGACTACATTATCAGAGGTCAGTTCTACGAACTCAATATCGCCTCCGTCTCTTTGTAAAATTGGTCTGATTGTATTCAGCGCGTCTTTGATTTTCTGTTCCATAATATAACTTCTCCTTTATATAAATAATTTTATCTATTCAGCTTTCATACAGATTACTGAATGGTATAGACTGAAACAAATTTGCCATCCTGTATCATATCTACATTGACGGTCTTCTTAGGTTCTCCATTTTCATTAAAAGAAATGTCTCCTGATGCACCTCCAAAATTTTCTATTTGCAGCAGTGCATCTTTAATGGCAGTGCCGTTCACCGAACCTGCCTCCTCAATGGCCTGCATCAAAAGCATATAAGCATCAAATCCCAGTGCCGCCTGCTCCGCTGCATCTTCTTTGCCATAGGTTTTTTTATACGCCGCAAGAAAGGTGTCATAAAGTTCGTTATTGTGTACTGTTTCAGATGCGTTTGCCGCTGTCTCCGGTGTAAAGTCTGAAGCAGTGGCAATTAAAACGCCAGGATATTTCTGCTGCAACTGCAGCAATTCGTCGCCTCGCCAGTCTTTCGGACCGATGAAGGTGATCTGTGACAGGTCTGCTTTCTGTGCTGCTGCAAACATTTTTTCGGCAAAAGACAGGGATACTGGCATAAAGACAGCACGCACGCCTGATTCTTTCAACCGCTGCACATATTCTGCACAGTCTTTCACGTCCTGCGGCAGTGCGATACTTTCTGCAATGCAGTCTTCGCTGCCAGTCAGTTTTTCTAGTCTGCTAGTAAACTGACTTACCATTTCCGCTGCTGTGTCTTCATCTCTAACTTTTACTACTGCAGCCTGTTCAAGCTGTAAATAGTGATATACATACTCCGCCAAGGCTCTCCCCTGGCTGGCATCTGTAAACGACACTCTGAAATAATATGGATGATTAGCGGTGATTAAAGGATTCGTCGCAGTAATGGAAATGGCAGGAATTCCCTTCTCTCCAAATTTCTGACCAGCAACCAAAGACACTGCATCCCCATAACTGCCTAAAACAGCTGCCGGCTGCTTTGCGATCAAATCCTCTGCAGCCGTTTCTGCTGCATAAATACTGCTCTGTGTATCCGCATATACCAATTCGATTTTCTTGCCCAATACTTCAGGCTTCAGACTATGTGCCAACTCAATCCCCCGAATCTCCAGTTCCCCCATGGGACTGTCGTTTCCGGTCTGCGGCTCTAAAACGCCGATGCGTATCGTGTCAGCAGCTTGTCCTTCCTTTCCAAAAAAAGCTTCTTTAAAATTATGATATGTGCTGCAGCCCGTCATAAAGAAAACGGTAAACACCAATACCGCCGCGAGCCCTGCAATTCTTAAGTTCTTCATAAATGCCCCTTTTCTCCCCAGTTTATGGATTTTTCAATTGGGTACAATTTATTATACTATATTTGCATCAATTGTAAACCTTTTTTGTGTGAAAGCCGTGCCTGCCTTATGATAAATCCATACATATACTCAAATTTCCAATTTTCTGCAAAAGATCAACAAAGAAATTCATAAAACTTTTACAAAAATGTTTGTTAGTTTTGCAGAAAAGTGTGGTACAATATGCTTACGAAAGAAAAAAGCAAAATGCAAGGAGGATGAATATTATGAAATGGGTATGTTCCGTATGCGGTTACGTTCACGAAGGAGATCAGCCACCTGAAAAGTGCCCTCAGTGTAAAGTACCTGCAGATAAGTTTATTGCACAGGAAGAAGGAAAAGTAGAATTTGCCGACAAACACGTTGTTGGCGTTGCACAGGGTGTTGACCAGGAAATCATCGACGGTCTTCGCGCTAACTTTGAAGGAGAATGCTCCGAGGTTGGTATGTACCTGGCTATGGCTAGAGTTGCACACAGAGAAGGCTATCCTGAAATCGGTCTGTACTGGGAAAAAGCGGCTTGGGAAGAAGCTGAACATGCTGCTAAATTCGCAGAACTGCTGGGCGAAGTCGTAACCGATTCTACAAAGAAGAATCTTGAAATGAGAGTGGAAGCTGAAGCAGGCGCATGCGCTGGCAAGAAAGCGCTGGCTACGATGGCGAAACAGCAGAATCTGGATGCAATTCACGACACCGTTCACGAAATGGCAAAGGATGAGGCAAGACATGGCGCTGCTTTCGAAGGTCTTTTGAAGAGATACTTCGGCTAAAAGCCATTGCCTGAGAGTTGTTGAAAATTCAATACTTAGAAGACAGAGGAGGCTCGAAAGGGTCTCCTTTTTTCTTTGAGGAAGTTGGCATTGACGTGGGGAATTCATCTTTGAAACTGTAAATTTACTGTTCTACTTTGATTTCTTCGGCGTGGACGGCTTGACCTAAATACTTTTCTCCAATCATACTTGAAAATCCTCCTTTAATTGATTCTTGAAGAGGATAAAAAACCACACAGCCTGTACCATGTGGAAAGTCATATTTTTCCTACCCTGTGTCAAATAATTTTCAAGTTCTTCTTTTGGAATACTAATTATCTTTCTATAATTAGACTTGGCACTATCAATACTGGCCATCACATGATCAAGGCCATAAAGTCATACTTCATCTTCATCATCTGGCACTCCCCCATATAAGCCGTACCGCATGATAGCATCAATATAACAACTTGCGTCCTCTAGCTTATCTGCCTCTAAAAGCCTTTCAAACTGCGCATAAACACTTTCATAAAGGAAAAAACTTTGTTTATAGTTCATTGTGAACTCCTCCTTTAAATATATTTGAAGAGGGTGGAAATTTGGGCAGAAAAAATTCCGCAAAGCATTAGTTTTACGTTAATAAGGAAGTATTCAAAACAACTTATCATCAACACTGACAAACAGGAGTGCAGGAAATAAACAAGCATTTTCTTTTTCGGAATGTATGCCTGTTTATTTTTTATCTGATTAGTGACAGAATTAAAAAACAGAAGGAAGGAAATAAGTCTATGAAAAAATGTCTCTAAAGGACCAATTAATTATTCCTGTATATTTGAAGGAAAAAACTGTTTTAGATATGTTAGCCATTATTGAGGACGGTTTTTCTATAGTAAGTGAAGTAAGTTCATCTAATCAAAATAGCAGTGCTACTGGTTTAAAATTGGGTGATGGGTTATCAACAAAAGCTATTCTTGACAAATTATTCTACTAAAAATTTGTTTTCCTATTGAATTTTCTTCTTCTTTATGGTATATTGGTGTCAAGAGGAAAGCCGTTGAAAACGGCTAACCTAATAACGATTGAATAACCGCCAAAGATTTCAAGGGTATGGCGGTTATTTTTTTATGTAAATAGTGATTCTTACTCTACCAAAGGTAATTGTAATTCTCATCTTATTACCACCTTCCTTCTAGTCCAAAACCCCTTTTGAGTTTTGGGGAAGGCTAACCGCTTTCGCTTGTCCTCTTGACAAGTCTATTATATCATTTTTCATGGAAGGATGCCACTGAAAATCTATCTCTCGATGAAGAAAATCCACACAGCCTGTGCCATGTGGCAAGTCATATTTTCCCTATTGAATTTTCTTCTTTATGGTATATTGGTGTCAAGAGAAAAGCCTAGCGGCTGAACTTAACGATTTATAAACTGCCTTTAGTTGTCAGCCTTGGGCGGTTTTTTCATGCTCACAGTAATCCTTAATACCCCTTTGGAGTATGTAAAAGTCACTTCACCATGTCGGCTCCTTTCTCCCTTTTGGAAAGTTTGCATGATAGGAGGAATCGAATGCGAAAGAGAACCTTGTTAAAAATACGTGCGGATTTGATAACTATAATTGGTAGAACAAGTATCAGATAACTACTATAATAAAGGCAGAAAAACAAAGGAGGAAATCATAATGAACTTAGGAAACAGTTTATTTCACGCAAGAAAAAAAAGTGGTTTTTCACAAGAGGAAGTAGCCGAAAAGATAGGCGTTAGCCGTCAAACCATTTCAAAATGGGAAACAGATGAAACGCTTCCAGATATTCGCCAATCTAAAAAATTATCTGTCCTTTACAACGTAACACTAGATGAATTGATAGAATTTGATGTGGATGTAAAAGAAATCCAAGAAATGATCGAGAAAACAAATGTGAAGACAGAAGAAAAAATAGACTGGACAAATGCTTGGGGAAAAAAATATCCTATCTTGCTGCAGTACCAAGAAAAGGTAAATATTCCCAACTATGTGCATAGAATAAACCGCATGTTAGATGAATTCATGCAAGAATACGGAATGAATGAACTTGATGCCATGCTTGTTTTGAAAGATATTCTATATAATACATGGAAAATGCGAAAAGCGAATCGCTAATTTAATCATACCTAGCAAGTATACGATCGTCATAGTTGTATTTTTTAAATCATAATAAGCCCCCTTTTACTAGACTTTTATCTAACAAAAAGGGGGGAGCTTCCATCATGTGAATTTCAGCAATGCAGAAAAAACAGCATTCTAATTTACCCACGCGCAGCGCTCGCAAATGCATCCGCTTTTCATCGTGCTGCAGAAAGCCCAGCGAATTTAATCATTCAAAATAGAAAGTAATTTCACCAGCCATACATAGACACGCTGTACAGAGGCAATTTCCAGCCTTTCCTGCGGTGTATGCACATCAAACAAGTTGGGACCAGCGGAAATCATATCCATATCGGGATACCGTTCTTTGAAGAATCCACATTCCAGACCTGCGTGCACAGAAATCATCGCAGGCTGCTTCTCGTAAAGTGCCTCATAAACTGCTGCCGCTTTATCACGCAGCGGAGATTCTACCGCGAAAGCCCATTCCGGGTAATCATTGCCGAACTCCACTTCAGCATGCGCCCCATGTGCCAGCGCCGTCATCTGATCACACATCATTTCTTTTAAACTGCGCACCGAACTGCGAATAGAGCAGGTAATGGTCACCGCCTCTTCCTCACAGCGAAGAATGCCGATATTATTAGAGCTTTCCACCAAATTTTTCAGATGCATGCTCATGGTCTGCACATTAACCGGTATCGTCAAAAGAAGCATCAGTATATCTTGCAGTACCTCACCAGTCAGCACCCGATTGCGCTTCTCCCATGGCGCTATCGACAGCGTCACAGTTTGATCTGATGCAGAGAGCTCCGTTCGAAATGCGGCGTCGTATTCCGCAGCCAACGCTTTTAAACCAGCCGCATCCTTTACCCACAGCACGGCTTCACTAGAATCAGGAATGGCATTTCCTTTACTGCCGCCCCACATGGCGCTTACACGCGCATCTAATCTGGAACTCGCTCCATAAATCACCCGGGCAAGCATACGAATCCCATTGCCCCGTCCTTTGTCTATTTCAACGCCGGAGTGCCCGCCTGCTAATCCGCTAATTGTCAGTTTAAAACTCTGATAGTCTGCCGGCACGGTTTCCCAATCTGCTTTTCGGCGAAATACAGGGGTCACACCGCCGGCGCAGCCCACCGTAAAAATTCCTTCCCATTCACTGTCCAGGTTTATCATCCGCCGTCCTTTCAGCGCAGCGGCAGATAAGCTTTTTGCGCCATCCATCCCGGTCTCTTCACTGGTAGTAAATAACACCTCAAGCGGCGGATGGGGTAAATCAGTGCTGTCTAAAATCGCCAGGGAAAGCGCCATTCCAATGCCGTTGTCTGCGCCTAGCGATGTGCCCTGTGCACTTAAAAATCCATCCTTTTCAAGTAGATTCAGTGGACTATGATAGTTATGGTCGCTGTTTTCAGCTTTTACATACACCATGTCAGAGTGGCTTTGCAGTACCAGGATTGGGGCATTTTCATACCCTGCGGCAGCCGGTTTACGAATGATCACATTATATGCATCATCGATTGAAACGGCTAGCCCTCGTTCCTTAGCAAAAGAAACCAAGTATGCAGCCACTTCCTTTTCATCTCCCGAATCTCGTGGAATCGCAGTAAGCCTGCGAAATATGGTCAATGGATCCGCATTACGCCTCAACTTCACACGCCTCCTCTTCTCCTGGTAAAGGTAAACGTCCCTGTCCTGCCAGGGAAGTCTTTCCCAGTAACGTATTTAAAATGATGTAGGCAAGGGTTGCTACCAGAATGCTGTCAAAGCCCGCGCTGAAAAAGCTGAAGAACAGCCCTACCACAGAACCGATTGCCCAGGATAAAATTCCAATCCAGTTGACGCCTTTTACCCGATACCAGTTTTCAGGCTTCGCTTTTCCAAAGACATAGTAGTCTGCAATCATCACCCCGGCTACCGGCGGCATAATCGCAGAAAGCACGTTGAGAAATGCAATCAGCGAATTGGCGAGACCGGTAAGCGCCATCACAATACCGATTACACCGGCAACCAATGTCACATGCGGACGCAGTTCTTCGCGGAAGTTACCGATCTTCATACATGCCATGCCTGCCACATAAGCATTTCCAGTATTGGTCGTCCAAGTTGCCAGAACCAAAATCAGCATGCTGACCACAGGAATCCCGATATTGACAAACATCTGTGTAATGTCAGATTCACCTGTCGTTACACCCATAATGCCGCCGATGGTTACCATGATCACACCGGCAGGCAGTACCCCGAAAAAGGATGCCTTTAAAGTGTCTGTACGGCTTTTGGAATAACGGGAGTAGTCAGAAGAAATTACTACACTGACTGCCATACCACCGATGCACACGGAAACTGCACTGGTCATCGTCATCGGCGCAGACGGCGTGTATGCCATGAGTTCGGACAGTCCCATCAAGTTTATGCCGTGGACAGCGCCATACACGCAGGTAATCATCAAAAATGGCACTGCAACATAATTTAAGATTTTCATAAAAGAATATCCGATGACAGAAGTTGCCAGCATAATCGCGCCCCATAAAACGCAGCCTGCCCACTGCGGAAAACCAATCCCAAAAATTGCCATCATGGTGGTGAATGCCGCAGCACAAGTCGCTGTCTGTACGCCAAACCAGCCAATGCTGGATATAAAAGAAATCACACTGATCAAATAACTGGCGCCGCTGTCGCCAAATGTTTTGGTCGCGCACATTGCAGAAGGGAGTCCCAAATCACTGCCGATGATACCGGTCAGCGTCATCAATGCGCCAATCAAGCTATAAGAAATCACGGTCGCAAGCACAACCTGTCCAATAGACAGCCCATCTGCCAAAGCACCGCCTATCATCAAACTTGGAATGCAGATTAAAATTCCAATCCAGATAAAAGAAATACTCAGCCAGCTCTGTTTTTCATTTTCTTTGACACGACCGAGGGCTCTCTTTTCAACATTGAGCACTTTATTATTTTTTGCCATTACAAATCCTCCTACTTCCTATCGTTTTTCTGCGATCTATCTTTTTCACTGCCACCTGTCCACAGCTTCCGCACTTTTTCTCTCGCAGGCATGTATGTAACACGACTGTGATAAAGACCCATGCGGACAAAAGTTTCCAGCATTACCACTGCCGCCTGCCCCGCTTCCATGACAGGCACGCGATATCCTTCTTCCTCCAGCGCCTTTTCGACTTGTTCCTTAACGCCTGCCATCGCCGTACAGCCCAGTACAATGGTTCCCGCGCCGTCCTCTGTGATTGCTTTCTCGCTTTCCTCTGCGACAGCTTGTACCAGCGGCTCTATTTCCTCTAAATCCAGTACCGGAATATTGACATCACGAACTTTAGAAAACCGTTTTTCAAGTCCGTATCTTACGATCTCCCCCTCTATCATCGGCACCACATTGGGCAGTACGGTCACGATGCCGATTTTGTCTGCCGTTCCCAGGGCATAATACGCAATCGGCTCAAAACCGCCGAAAACAGGAATGTTTACCGCCTCCCGCGCGGCACGAACGCCCGGATCACCAAAACAGTTGACAAAGACGGCATCATAACCAGCGTTCTCTGCCTCTATACATTTTAACACCACATTAGCAGCTGCAAGGGCTTCATCATATTCCCCTTCAATGCTGCTGGGACCATAATCAAGATGCCACGTATCCATCTGTGTATCCGGCAGCAGATAGTTAGCCACAAAATCGTCCATTTCCTTTCCGCCAAATCCGGTATCAATAATCGGCGGCAGATTTAATAGTTTCATAGTTATACTCCTTACGTCACACGTTTTAATAGCGAACCTGCGCGCCTTTGTATCCGATGGTATCAAGGAACGGCGCCCAGCAGTTCCATCCATCCTCTGATACAAACCATGCCTTTGGCGCAGGCATCGCCAGAACCAGTAGATGCTGTCCCTCTTCCAGTTCAGCGTTTGTAACCGGACATCCTGTGTCCAGATTCAGCGTGCAGATCAGATCCGGTACCGTCAGCAGTGCCTTGTCTCCCTCAAAGGCAACTAAATTCTCGTTTTGATAATCGATTCTAAAGGTTCTGCCCGCATACGCTCCAATGCCTTCGTAATGGGTTCTGCCAAAGTCAAAGCCTTTCTCAACAGCCAGCTCATGTTTTATCAGCGTTCCACGCCACAATTCACGGCATGCAACCACTTTGCTTAATTCTGTGCTGACATCCAGATGCTTTTCTATGGCATCCAGCATCACATGTCCGACTTTCAGCGCCTTGGTATACGCATCCGGAACGAGGAATTCTTTCATCTGTTCTTTGTTTGCCATCCAGCCGGCAATGCCCATTACCATATTAAACGACACACAGACATTTCTGCAAAGGGTTTCAAGTCCCACTGCGTCATAAGGGTCTGACGGGTATGCAATGACAACATCACCTTTCCCGTTTGACATCACGCTAGGCGCCGTTGCAATCCCGTTGATGGCAAAGGGCGTCGTGTTCAATGCCGGCACTGCGCGTCCGCAAGGGTCAACATCCACAAAGGGATCTCCGCTTTCCATGGCAGCCATCATCGGAACAAAAGAATTTCCTGCGCCATATTCGATGGGAAATACACTGGTCACTTTACGGTTCATAAGCGCCGCCAGGTTTTTCAAGCCATTGTATGCGGTAACAGACTCCACGAGAAAATCTGTACCACTTTCTCTGAATTTCACCGGCGAGCCCATGCCTGCCAGCACACCTGCATAAGCATCCTCTTCCATTTCATCCACGGAAATCATCTTGACCGCAATCTCATGCTTCTTGGCATAAGTATCCAGATAAAAAAGTCCGTGGGCAAGTGAACCGCCGCCGCCTGCGCCCATCAGGGCAGTTGCGTAAATAATCGCTCTCACATCACGTTCATTTAAAATTCTCATCGAAAACCCTCCTTGCTCTGTTTTCCTCCGCAGCTGGTATATTTTGTTGTATCAATTGTATATTTTGATAGAAAAACTGTATATATCGCGCCGGCTAAAATTAAATTCTCTTTTTTGTCAAACAGGACAAAACAAGCAGGCAGCAAAATTCTTGACGTTGCGGAATGCCCGGCAAATGATTATAATAGAAAGAAAGCAGCAACACTGCATTTTTGAATTAGGATGGTAAACACGTATGAGGATCACTGTAGCTGATTGTCTGAAACTCCCCTCACTGAAAGAAGCCAAAGTCATCGCAGGCGCCGGCGGCATCACCAGAGAAGTATCTTGTGTGTCAGTCTTAGAGCATGTGGATTTACTGATGCTGGAGCAGGAAGGTTTCTTCTTGGGCAGTCAAATGATCATCAGCGCGCTTACGTCAATTAAAGACGATGTAAGCGCCCAATGCAAACTGATCCAGCTTTTATCTGATTCAGGTGAAGTGGGCCTTGTGCTGTATTACGTAGGAATTTTTATTAAAGAAATTGATCCAAACGTGATGCAGCTGGCAGACAAATTGGAGTTTCCGCTCATTATG
The DNA here is from genome assembly GCA_947367725.1 of uncultured Eubacterium sp. GTDB lineage: Bacteria > Bacillota > Clostridia > Peptostreptococcales > Anaerovoracaceae > Senimuribacter. Next base: position 6,760 of record CANBFZ010000003.1, on the reverse strand, counting down.
ATGCCGCCAAACCGGTATAACCATCGTTACAGCGATTTCATTTCTGAGGCGATGCACGCAATTGTTGATAATCAAAGGCAAGAGACAAGCATCGTATCGGGCATTATCGACCAGATTGCCCATCTGAAACCACACAATCGGAACATCGAAACCGTGCTGCGTCTTTTAAGCGACCGTCTGCGCTGTTCGTTACTGCTTACCGACAGAAGCGGAAACATCTGCGCATTTGCGCCCTGGCCTTACGGCGCGGAATGGCTGGAAACGGATCTCAACACCATTGCTGAGCTTCGGCTGAAACATCCCCATACCAGCGACCCCATCGAAATGCACATGAATGGGACAGATGCGAAAATTTACTGTACCACGCTGGATATCGAAAAACAAAACGGTTGCTTTCTCGCAGGGATTGATGAGGGCGGCGTGCTAAATACTTCCTATTTATTGCAAATCGAAGAAATCCTGCTGTTAGTTTCTACCATTTGGGAAGAAACCTTCGCAATGGAAGATACAGACATACTGCTGGAAGCAATCTTAAACGACCGTCCGAGAGAAATGCAGCGGATTGCACAAATGCTACACATCGACATTACGTCCTTTGATACCATATGGATTCTCTGTGAAAACAAAAAAGGGGACAGTCATACAGAACACCATATCAATTGGCTTGCCGCCAAACTGGCAGCCTTTTTAAAGGGAGATAAAAAAACAGCCCTTGTCAATGTATTTAAGAATTACACTGCCGCATTTATCAATTCTGACAGCAATCCTTTCGCGGCATTTCCGCAGGAATTTATGGAAGAGATGCAGACGCAAGAACAAAATGACTTCATTTTATTCACCAGTACCTGGCATGAACATACCTCTACAGAAGAAGTGCGCGATGCATTTTCATTGATGGAGGAAAACATTAAAACCGCCTGCATCCTCTATCCATATCAGAACATATTTACCAGCCACGAACTGCGATTTGCCCAAACCTGCAGGGACATTTTGGAAAGCGGTGAAACGGAACTCAAAAATGCAACGAAGATACTTGCGCCTCTTCAGCTAGATGAAGCAGGCAGAGATGTGCTGGATACCCTTATGGTCTTTTTGCTGGACTGTCAGGGCAATATCCTGGAAACGGCAAACAGACTGTTTGTCCATAAAAATACGGTAAAATACAGAATTAAAAAATCCGAGCGATTACTCGGTATGGATCTTTTGAAAATGCCGGAAGTCATGAACTTATACACGGCACTGGCATTGACGAGAATCCTTTCATAAAACGCCAAGAAAAAGGTCTGCTGCACCGATTCTTTTCAGCAGCAGACTTTTTTCTATGCCAAACAATCAAAAATCGATATTCCCTATTAAATGAAAAAAGAACCGCAGTAGCTGTACACATAAATGTTTCATCACTGTCAGTCCTTTTTCCAATAGATGCAATATGATAATTTATGTTAAAGCAACGCCAAGGAAAATTTCCTCGCAGCGCCGCCATAACGCCTAAATTTTACAATTTCCCCTATTTTACTCTGAAATTCCTCTTTTTTCAACAGCTCGATACAGGATTTTTTTCCTGCTGTAGCAGAGTATTGATCACAACAGAATTGGCGTACTGCAGGCAAACCCCGCAAGCAGGAAAAGTAGCACAGAATGATTGCGCAACTTTTCCGCCAGTTCCTCAATCTTTCGAAATCGATTGTTAATGCCAGATTTCTTCATAGGCGGCATCATCATTTCAGCTAGCTGCACCAAACTAGCCTCTGGATAGTCTAAACGAAGCTGCGCCACATGCCGCAGTTTTTCCGGTAACCAGGCAATGCCCTTTTCACGCTCGATGATCTTAATAGCGGCAAGCTGACGCTGGGCCGCATCCAACGTTCTGTCCGTGTTTGCATTATCGCAATTGGTAATGCGCACTGCATGATTGACAAGTTCCTTCTTAATTTTCACATCCTCAAACGAAAATACCTGTGTATGTGCGCCCATAATCGCCAGCGTGTCGCTGATATATTCGGAGCTTTTCATATATACGATATAACTGTCCTTACGCTGCACTACCTTTGCCGATAAATCTACAAAAGAATTGATCAGTTTGCGCAGATCCAAAGCCAGCGTCCTGCTGGCGCAAACAAATTCCAAATGATAGCTGTTCGCCGGATCATTGACTGTGCCTGTCCCCATAAAAATTCCGCGCAGATATGCTTTTTTGCAGCATTTGGTACGTATCAGGCCATCAAAAATCCCATCGGAAATATAATTGTTCCCTTCCCGTACCATCAAAATACCCGTTTCACGCAAAATCTGCTCACTGCGCATTTCCGGACCAATGGCAAGCATATACACCCGCCCCTTTTTCGGCCCCGGTGCATCCCCCAATTCCAGTTTCGTATCTACCTGAAAATATTCTTTCATCAATTTTTTGTAATGTCTGGCTACCGCCGGATTTTCTGTGGTAATCACGATCATAAATTTCCCGCCGCCGGCTAGCCTGAGACTTCCGGAAACCCTGAGAAAACCTGCGATTTCTGCCAGCATACAGCACTTTTTTTCCGGCGTTATTCTCGCCAGTTCATTTTTCGTTTCTGCCGCAAATGACATGTCCTGCCTCCATCATAGTTTTATCTTGCTGCATACTTTTCAATAATTTTTAAGATCAGCTGTACAGTTTGTTCCATATGATCCACGTTAGCAACTTCCGTAACGGAATGATGATTCCAAGAGGCCGTTCCCAAATTCGGGCAAGGCACCCCCTTGAAAGACAGTTCCGCACCATCTGTGCCGCCACGAATGGCAGGCACCCGTGGTTCTACTCCAAGCTCGGAAATCGCCTCTTTTGCATAATCGATTAAGTGCATATGCGGCGCTACCATTTCTGACATATTACGATATCCATCTTTCACCTCTGCCTGCACCGTGCCTGCACCATACTTAAAGTTCAGCAGTTCTGCCATCTTATGGATCGTTTCTTTCCGCTTTGCAAATTTCTGACAATCGTGTTCCCGAATCAAATAACGCAGTGTACAAGTGCTGCAGTCTCCTTGCATGTGCATCAGGTGGTAAAAGCCCTCATAATCTTCTGTATGCTCTGGTCGTTCCCATACTGGCAGCATCCTGTCAAATTCCATTGCAATGGTCACTGCATTCTGCATCTTGTTTTTCGCTTCCCCTGGGTGTGTCTCTACACCCTGTACAGTCACGACTGCAGACGCCCCGTTAAAATTCTCATATTCAATATCTCCAAAATCTGCGCCGTCCACGGTATACGCAAAATCTGCCCCGAATTCTTCCACACGGAAATGATCCTGGCTGGTGCCGATTTCTTCATCCGGTGTAAAAGAGAAAGCAATTTTGCCATGTTGCACTTCCGGATGCTGCGCCAAATATTCCAGTGCCGTCACAATTTCAGCAACACCGGCTTTGTCATCTCCGCCAAGGAGTGTAAAGCCGTCAGTTACGATCAGATTACACCCTTGCGCACGCCGCAGATTCTCATCTGTCGCAGGATTCAGAACTGCACCGGATTCCAAGGTAATCACACCGCCATCATAGGATGCAATGATACGCGGCGTCTTTTTCGGAGAAGGATGGGCATCGGCTGTATCCACGTGGGCAATAAAACCAATGGTCGGCACCGGTTTATCCACATTAGATGGAATGCTGCCATAGAGATACCCCATATCATCAAGGCGCACATCTGCAATGCCAAAGCCTCTCAGTTCCTCTGCCAAAGCCTCTGAAAACACACGCTGCCCTGGTGTGCTGGGCACCGTCCCCGTTTCCTCCGAAGACTGGGTATCAAACATGACATATTGTAAAAATCTTTCCTGTAAATTCATTCTGCTTCCTCCTATCCTTTCTGTTTATGCTGTTTTGTCAGACCAAAATCCTATCACTAAGCAATCTAACAAAGCCTTCTTCCAAAAACGGCTCGACTTACAACTTCCATTGCATGCTGCGCTAAACACCTTGTATGACGCATGATCCGCTCCTTCTTTTATTTTGTATTCTTTCCCATTCTACCATAAGAGGTCTTTCCTTGACAAGGCTGCATCCTACGTCGCCAAAGCTAAGATATATCATGGTTCAGCGTGAAATCAGGATGCGCAGCATGTTACACAATTATGTCTCTCCCATCGGCTTTACCCTTTCGAATCTGTTTCGCAAGACCCATGTCAAACGAAAATCCTCTGCCCTTTACCTCCTTCACACTGCTGATGGACAAAAATGCTTCTGGATCTATCTGCAGAATTTCTCGCTGCACCAGATTCAAATCTCTGGCAGAAATCACACAGAGCAGCGTATCCTGCCGCACTGCTGTATACCCTGATTCTCCATAAAAGACAGTATTTCCAATGACCATATCAGAAAACCGCTGACGAATTTCCTGAAATCTGCTGCTGATCACCAGAAGTTGCACCGCACTGCCCCCTGCAACGACAACTTTGTCTGCCACCATAGAATAGAAAAACGTAAGAAGGATCCCGAGCAAAATCTCGTCTGCCCCTCTCGCAAAAAATACTTGAGAAAGAAGAATGGCAAAATCGATCAGGTACATGGGAAGTCCCACAGAAATCCCCAGCTTTCGATTCAAAATTACTGCTAGAATATCGGTGCCGCCCGTTGACGCACCGCACCGTATGACAATGCCCATGCCTACACCGGCAAGAACGCCGCCATAGATGGTTGCAAGCATGGCATTGTCCGTAATACCTGCTGCAAAACGCGTATGTTCAAACAGGTGAATCAGCATCGGATATGCAAACGTACTGACAAGAATTGAGGCGGCAAATTTCTTTCCAAGGGCGATCCATCCTGCCAAAAATAAAATACCATTAAACACTGCTACCGTGTAAGAAACGGGAATGCCATACAGATACTCCATAACCCGCCCAGCGCCAGTAGAGCTTCCGATCATCACACCGCTGGGCAGAACAAACGCCACAATGCCAAAAGCTGCGATGGCAAGCCCTAAAAATACTGCAATATACTTCATTAAGATTTGTTTCATACGATATTCCTCTCTGCCTGTAAAAATCATCCAGAGAGATTATATCACCGTTTTTTCGTATTTTCAAATCATATTTTAGCCAAATTTACGCGTATTTTTTGTGTTTTTACACAAATTTATCTTTCCTTTGGCTGGCTACGGTATTCTTTTTTCATAGAAAATCCCCTGCCGCGAACCTGACTGATCCGGCTGATGGTCATAAATGCAGCTGGGTCAATCCGATGCACAATTCGCTCTGCTTTCGGCACTTCTCGATTCGAAACTACGGTAAACACCATCTCCGTCTTGTGATCCAGATATCCGCTCCGCCCCGAAAGCAGCGTAGCGCCTCGATCCAGTTCATGCACAATGGCTTCTTTGATTTCTTCAGACTTCTCGCTGATTATCTTAATTTCTGTCTGTGTCGTACCCAGTAGCATAAGCTTGTCAATGACCATGGTATAAATCATCACAAGTATAATGCCATAGAGAATTTTGTCTGCCCCCGTAAAAAACATCTGCGTGAGCAAAATACAGGTATCAAAAACATAAAGGCTGATGGACACCGGCACATTGCAGTATTTCTGCAAAATCAGCGGCGGTACATCCATCCCGCCGGTGGATGCGCCGGCACGAATCACCATCCCTACGGAAATGCCAATGCCAAGACCAGAAAATACAGTGCACAAAATCACATCATCTGTAAGGAATGCTGCAGGAAACAGCTTGTCCAGGCCTGCCAGCGCAAGAGGATATGTAAATGTGCTGACAACCGTTGTCAGCGCAAAACGACTGCCCAGCATAAGTAGCCCCGCCGCCAGCATGACTACATTAAAAATCAGCACAAACACAGACACAGGACATCCGCTGAAATGGTGTACTGCAAGGGCAATCCCTGTGCTGCCGCCTGTTACCAGACCACCCGGTATCAGAAAAAATTTTACAGTCAAAGCATACAGCAAATTTCCCAGCACGACAAGGAACATTCCCGTCATGCGTTCTTTCCAGTTCCAGTCTTTCTTCAATTGATTTGCCTCCCGTTCCAAAATACTGCAATCTATCCTAAAGCAAAGCGATTTAATTGTCAATAGACCCCTGTTAGCAGGGTAAAGGAACAGTGCATTGCATTCTCCTTGCGAAAACTATCGTCCCAGCGCAAAGAGCACAACGCCAGACACCAGAAGTGCGAACCCCAGCCATCCTTTTTTCTGCAGTTTTTCCTTCAGGAATATTCGAGATAATATAATGGAAATCACCATCCCCATACGGTAGATGGTCATAATAACCGCAGCTTTTCCCAGAAACAGCGCTTTGTAAACCAGCACATGGCCTGCACCAGAAGCCGCCGCACCCAGCAAAATAAAAATCCACGTCTTCCTTGTGATGGTGCCGAATGCCCCGCCTTTTCCTTTTTTGAAAAGAAGCAGCCACAGCATGGCAACCACGATGATATACCGAAAAGTAGATGTTACATTGGTGTCAATGGGTGCGGTGTCAGCTTTTACAATTACATAAGAAATCGACGCACAAATGGCAGAAAGACCCGCAAACAAAATCCACTGTTGCTCTCCATGCAAAAGCCCTTTGCCTTTCAGCGCAGCAAGTTCCTGCCGATCCATCATCAAAAGTGTTCCGCAGAGAATCAATGCAGTGCCAATCAGCATATATCCTGTAATCTTTTCTTGAATAAACACTGCGCAAAGCACCATAGAGATGATGATGGTCAAACTTTGAATTGCAAGAAACACACTGACGCTGCCACCTTTCAGTCCCAGAAAATAAAAC
>CANBFZ010000002.1 GCA_947367725.1 uncultured Eubacterium sp. | reverse complement strand
TTCCGTAATAGCCAGCAATCACGCCGAGGGTCACACCGATGAGCGTTTCAATGACCACTGCCACGATGCCTACGCCCAGCGCAATCCGGGAGCCGTAGAAAACTCTGCTCAAAATGCATCTGCCGTACTGGTCTGTTCCCAGTGGATATTCAGCGCAGGGTTTTGCAAGCCGCATCGCCATGTTCTGTTCCGTATATGTATGGGGTGAAAGCAGTGGCGCAAAGATGACCACCACAATGACCGCCAAAAATAGCACCGCGCCGATAACGAACATTTTGTTCTGCAGCATCAGTTTCCATTTTTCTTTTCTCATATGCTGCCTCCTATTCCAGTCGAATGCGCGGGTCTAAAATGCCGGATATCATATCCCCTATGATATTGCAAATGACCGTCAAAATCGTAATAACGAACACAATACCCTGCACGATGACAAAATCCTGCTTGGCAATGCCTTTCCATAGCAGCTGCCCCATGCCCGGCCACGCAAAAACATTTTCCACGACCACCGCACCGCCAATGAGCCACGGCAGGGATAAGAAAAACATCACCGTTACCGGAATCAGCGCATTTCGAAGGACATGGCGCACGAGAATTTTTTTATCCGTGATGCCCTTGGCGTACGCCGTCGTCACGTATTTCTCGTCCATCACATCCAGCACTTCCGCTCTGGTCAATCGGAAAATCTGCGCCAGCGCCGGCAGAGATAAAGTCAGCGCCGGCAAAATCAGGGAGGCGAATCCGCTATAGCCCGAAAGAGGCAGGACATGCAGGTGAATACTGAACACCAGCATCAAAAGCACGCCCAGCCAAAACGGCGGCATAGACCAAAGCACAACCGTCGTTACAGTCAACGCCTTATCGGTCAGCTTGTTCTTGCGGACTGCTGCCAGAAGTCCCAAAGGAATGGCAAGCAAATACTCAATCACAAGTGCCGCCCCGGTCAAAAGCAGCGTATAAGGCAGCCGCTGCAGAATCAAATCACTTACATTCTGTTTCAGGGAAATGGACATGCCGAAATTTCCCCGCAGAATGTTCCCAAGCCAGTAAAAATACTGCACCACCGGTGGCTTATCCAGACCCCATTCCGCCTTAATTTCTGCAACCTTTTCTGCAGACACCCTAGTATCCACCATCAAATCCACCGGATTTCCCGGCATCGCCTGCATGATACTGAAAATCAAAACGGTTACAAACAGAACCACCAGGATGCCCATCAGCAGCCGCTTGATAATATAACGCATAATATCGTTCAAAGTCATTCCTCCAATCAGCGGGCAGAAGCACTGCGCCCTCTGCCCGCCTTATCTACATAATTTATGCAAATACTTCTGCCACTATTTTCTCATATAATTCGTTTTTCGGAAGTCCCTCGTAATTGGTGAGCATAATAATGGAAATTCTGTCATCTACATAACGGGAGCATCTGGAAATAAATCCCATGGTGCCGCCTGTATGCCAGATTTCTCTATGACCCGGCGTTTCACCGTTTAAGAAGAACCCCAGACCGTAGCCTGTACCCTCTCCATTTGCTAGACGGTTTTCCACAAAGGATTCCGCCATGGCTTCTCTGGAAAGGAAGCAGGCATCCTCGCTTTCATAAAGGTGTCTATGCCATGTCAGCATATCATCCACATTGGACTGGATATTGCCGTCTGCGTAGCCGACCAGCCGCATATCATAGACCTGCTTTGCAAAACTGCCGTCCTCTTGCCGTTCATAACCTTCAATCAGGGAAGCAGGTTTCACGTCCATGCCATCCGGCGCGCAGGAGCGTGTCATGCCCACCGGTCTCAGAATCTTTTCTTCCAAAAATGTTCCAAATGGCATACCGGAAAGCTGCTCGACAATGGCGCCAAGCATCACATAAGCGGAGTTGCTGTAGCTGTACTGACTATCCGGCGCAAAATCCAGCACATCGAACGTCTTAATAATTTCCAGCAAATCCTTGGTGCTTGCCTCCGCTGCCTGCCTCCACTGCTGCCATGTGCTGTCATCAAAATACTCTTTGATGCCGGACTGATGATTCATCAGCTGCCGCACAGTAATTTCCTTAACAAATGGCGGAAAGTCAGGGAAAAACCGGTCGACGGTTTCATCCAAAGACAATAATCCCTGCTCTTTTAGCATCAGAATCGCAAAACAGGTAAACTGTTTGGTATTAGACGCAATGACAAAGTTATCTTCCGGCGTAATCGGTTTTTTCTGTTCCAAATCTGCCATGCCGTAGGCTTTGCGCAGGAGAATTTCATCCCCCTTGGCAATGAGAAGCGCCATGCCCGGCGTGTTTTCATTCATAACCGGTGAAATCACGGCATCCAGCCGCTGTTCCAGGTTTCCTTTCTCTATCATTGACTACTCCTTTACTACATCGCCAAACAGGCTTCTTCCGTCGTTGGTGATTGCAAAACCTTTGATGTTGCTTCTCGTTGCAGTGCAGTCAACGTCTGCAAACAAGGAAACGGCTGGCATCTGCGCATAAATTGCATCGTGGAATTCTTCGTACTTCTTCACACGCGCCTCCGGATCGGTGATATAACGGGCTTCTTCCAGCTTCTTTGTTACGGTCGCATCATGCCAAGGGTAGCCAGAAGCTTCGGTAAATACGTAGTAAAGAATATCTGCGTCAACCCATTCAAAGTTTCTGGATGCAGACTGATAATTGTTTTCTCTCATCAGCTGCTTGATGTACGGACCTTCATATTCTCTGATTTCCACATCGATGCCAACCTGTTTCAGCTGATCCTGTAGGACCGGTGCGGATGCTTTCGCCGTCGCTCTGTCTGTAGAGGAGCAGAATTCAAAAGTCAATTTCTTTCCGTCTTTTTCTACAAAGCCGTCACCGTCCTTATCTTCGTAGCCCGCTTCTTTCAAAAGAGCCTTTGCCTTTTCCGGGTCGTACTTGTAAAGCTTCGCAAGGGCAGCTTCCTTTTCCTCGCTGAATCCTGCCTGTGCTTTAGAAATAAATCCATAGGTCGGCGCAATGACATTGTTCATGGATGCTGCCAATGCTTCTTTATCAATTGCCAAATTGATTGCCTGCCGCACTTTGATCTCGTCAAGGGGCGCAGTATCTGTATTCATCATCATATAAGATACGCCTGCCTGTTCATTCTCGTAAACGGTAATATCACCATTAGCTTTCAGATCTTCACGGCTGGCTGCCGGAATATTATAAGCGATATCGACGTTTCCGGACTCCAACTCACTGACTCTGGTGAATTCATCCGGAATAAAGCGGACGATAATTTCATCAAAGTTTGCCAACCCTTTATTTTCTACGTTCGGATTTGCGGTTCTAAAGTTCGGGTTCTTTTCCAGAATAATTTGGGAACCTGCCTGCCAATCCTTTACCATGTACATGCCGTTGCTTACCGCACACCGGTTGTATTCATCTTTGCCCATTTCTTCTGCTTTGTCCACATCTACAACACCGCCGAAGTCACTGCACAGACTCGCCCACATATATGCTGCAGGCTCTGACAGATGGTAAATCAAAGTCGTATCATCCACCACTTCGATGTCCTCAATGGCTTCCACGTCTCCGGAATATTCGCTGATTTCTTTCATTCTCAATACAGATTTCTTTACACTTTCTGCCGTCAACGGATCGCCGTTGGAAAACTTAGAATCTGCAAAGAGATGGAACGTAATAGAAAGCCCATCTTCGGAGATCTCATAGCTTTCTGCAAAACATGGCAAAATCTCTTCCAAATCTTTGCTGTAAGTAACCAGCGGGCTGTAAATCAGCTCATGCACCACATTGGTCCAGCCAATCTGCTGAATATCTGTGCCTTCCACTTCGTCCTGCACCGCGATAACCAACGTCTTGCTGTCTGCGCCCTCGCTGCTGTCACTGCCGCACCCACTCATCAGTGTGACCGCCGCAAGCAGCATGATCAGTAATATTGCAGTAAACTTTTTCTGTTTTTTTAACATCTTCTCTTTCTCCTTTTCAATTTTATACATCCACAGCCAGAAGACGTCCTCTCCTAGCTGATGAAATCATGCGCCATAGCCAATCATCACAGTCAAAAGCGGCTGAAAGCGCCTGTTCATCCCAAGAATGCTACAAACCTCAGCTTCATAAAATAGGATGCTGAAATCCAGCTGACAGCAAAGTCCATTGGCTTCTGCAACTTGACACATCATATGTGCACTGATGCCTGTTTCCCCTGTCTTTTTTGCCAAATGTGCCGCAGTCATTTTGTTCTGTGTGCCATTATAGAACAGCAGTATGACAGGTGGAATATGGCTGTCTTCACGTAAGGACAACTTTTCCTTCAGTAATGCCGCCATTTGATTTCTGATTCTGTTCCCGGATAGGCTCATGACTTCTACCCCTTCTGGGATCCACTGTCTGGCAAACTCCACCAGGGACGCAACAAGTTTCCGATCCACTTTTCTTTTATTAAACTGTAAATGCTGCTGCGCAATCACAGGAAATGGAATCGAATTTTCTGACTTTAATGTCCTATCAGTTCTCACACTCTGAAACTGCAGAAGAAGTTCTTTAATCTTAGCGTCTGCTGCATCCACTCTGCGCAGTTGTATGCCGCGAGAAAGATATTGATTTCGAAATTCCGCAGGCGTACATTTCAGATAAATGGCAAAATGTTTATAAAAATACCGCGGCGCCGAAAATCCGCAAAGTTCAGAGATCATCGTTACAGTCTTTTTTCCCTGAATCAGGTAGCGTACCGACTGAATAATACGGTAATACTCCAGCGTATCTTTAAAGTTCATATTTAATCTTTCATTGAATTCTTTAGATAAATACTGCTGGCTGACATATTCACAGTCCGCCAGCTGCTTTAGATTAATTTTCTCATCGCAATGATTATACATATAGGTATAGATGCGCAAAAAACGTTCTGCCCGCGGGTCAGTTCCCCGCTTGGCATTGAGCATATTCAGAAGATCATGGCAGTTATCCACGATAAAATTTACAATATCGCAAATTTGCTTCTCCATGCGAGCGTGCTCTTTGTCTTCCAGATAGTCTAAGTACAGCGTCCGCATCTTGTCCTTTAAGACTGCCTGCGCCCTGCTGTCTGTGGTTGAGTCGTAAAAAAGAGTCGTATTGCAGTTGTAGAGTCCGTCATCAATGAGGTCGCAGTACTCCACCGCTTTTTTCTTTTGGATTTCAAAGAACAAAACCAAATTATCGTCGCTGGACTGTTCGATACAGAACGGTTCTTCGATGTTGACAATCTCAATCTGTCCAGCGGAAAGTGTATGTACGCCTGCTACCCATCTACAGCTGATGCTGCCGGAAAGTACATAGAGCAGCCGCAAATTTTCACTCAAATGGAAAGGCATATAAGTGACCTGTCCCGCATAAATTTTCAGCAAATTCGTGTACTTATCCATGTGATTTTTCTCCTTTTATTCATTGTATTTTTTAAAAATCACAAAAACAATACACAAAATTAAACTGTTATAGTACTTTTTTAATCAAATTAAACGGGGCGTGCGCGGCGGGAGAAAATTCCCGCTTTTTGCCGGCATGGGCAAGGGATATGTTCCCGGTACGGACAAGGAAAACATAATTAAAAGAACCCTCCGGACCAGACTTGTAAAAGCCCTTGCGTCAGGGGAAAATTTATGCTATATTTATGATATGGGCAAAAAAGGATTTATTCCCTTTATATTCCAGAAGGACGGTTTGAGCCGTCCTTTTTTTATCAGCAAAAACTGCAAAAGCGTGCAGGCGAAACTTCGTCCTGCACGCTTTTTCTATCAAAGGAGGGAAAATATGGATAGCAAACAGTATCCTAACAAAAAATACCAAGACACTGTGTTTCATAAGCTGTTTTCTACAAAAGAAGCTGCGCTGGAACTATTCAACGCCCTGGAAGGCACAGACTACACAGAAGATACGAAAATTGAAATCACCACCTTGGACAATGTGCTCTATTTAGAACGAAAAAACGATCTCGGCTTTACCATCGCAAGCAGTTTCATTTTCCTGGGCGAACAGCAGTCCACCATCAATCCCAATATGCCGCTGCGGTTTCTGAGCTATATCACCTACAGCTATGAAAAACTCATCGCACAAAAATCTATTTACAGCAGAAAAAAACTTTTATTGCCGACGCCCATCTTCTATGTTTTCTATACGGGAGATGCACCATGGGACACCAAAACACTCAAACTTTCCGACTGTTATATGGAAACGCCGCCAGAAAATTCTCTGGAACTAGTGGTAAAAATCATCAATTTGCGTTACAATAAAGATAACGAAATTCTAAAACGAAGCAAAAACCTTGCAGGTTACAGCATGCTAATTACCCGAATCAAAGATGGACTGAAAGAAGGTATTCCGCTGGAAACTTCCATTCAGAGAGCGATTCAAAGCTGTATGGAAGACGGGTATCTTACAGCGTTCCTGCAGCAATATGGTGAGGAGATTGGAAAAATGAAGTTTTATGAGTTCTCACAGAAAGAATACGAAGATCTTCTGGCAGAAGAGTCATTTGAGGCCGGCATGGAGAAAGGTCTGGAAAAGGGCATGGAAGCCGGGATAGAGAAAGGTCTGAAAAAAGGTCTGGAAGCCGGGATCGAAGCCCTTATATCCGATAATTTGGACGAAGGCGTTCCAGAAGATCGCATCCTCGATAAATTGATGCGCAGATTTTCTCTTGATAAGGCGCAGGCACAGCATTATCTGGAAGAATTAAAGACCAATCACTAAAAACACCTTGCGCTTCCTGTTTTTTCAGGAACATCGCAAGGTGTCTTTGATTTCAATCGCTATTTTTAGATGATTGTTCTATTTCCGCAGCACTCTGCCCGCACCGGCATCGGTCAGTCCGGTTGGCGTAAGCGCCGCTTTGCCGTTGACAAACACATAATCAATGCCGCAAGGGTCCTGCAACGGATTTTCTTCCTCATCAAAGCTGTGCAAACGTGCTCTGTTCAGGATGACGATATCTGCATAGCAGCCTTCTTTCAGCACGCCCCGGTCTTTCATACCAAACCGCTGCGCCGGAAAGCCGCTGGCTTTGTGCACTGCTTTTTCAAAGGATTCTTTGCCGTACCGGGTCAGATACCGGGGCATCAACCCGATATTCATGCTATTTGGATAGGCAGGAAATTCATCTTTTCCCGTCAAATTGGTTTCTTTTGAAAAACCAAATCCGTCAGAGCACGGCATCGCATAATCATAGTCGCAGAACAAATCCACCGATTCGCCCAGCACCGGCGCGATAAAGTCCGCCACCATATCCGTATCTTCAGAAAACATATCCAGCGCCGCATCAAACGGCTCTCTGCCCATGAGTTCGGCACACTGGGTGATAAACTTTCCCACGTATGCTGGATTTTTATGTTTTAGAACGCACAGCTCCGGCAGCAGATTATCTTCTGCATGGATGTCAAGAGACGGGAAATTTCCTTCCGCCAGCATCCGGTGCAGCTTTTCCCTGAAATCCCCATCTTCCTTCCAAAGCCGCGCAAGTTCTTTTTGTCCGCCTGCAATCAGTACCAAAGGCTTCAGATAAAATCCGAAAGAGGTCAGCGTAAAATTACAGCAGTGTGGACTTGGAATCACGTCACAGGTCAAATCTATGCCGCGGCGCCGTGCCTCTTCAAAGTACGCCAAAGTCTGCTTCGCCGCTTCTGCCGCACCTTTTTCATCCTCTGCCATATTCATGACATGCACATGAGATACATGGACTTTGACGCCAGTATTTTCTGCCTGCCGCAACATCTGCGCATAACCGCCCATACGGTCTACCGTGCCCGCCGCGTCATAGTTTGCTGTATGGCTGGCAAAAATGCCGCCATATTCTGCAACAATTTTTACCATACGGCGTACCTCTTCATCCTCTGCAAAAGGTCCCGGCAGATAGGCCGGATCGCATCCTGTAGAAAGACCAAAGGCGCCGCTTTCCATGGATTCCCGCACCGCGTTTTCCAGAAGAGAAAGTTCTTCCTCTGTTGCGTTACGCATACAGTCCTTTCCCATCACAGCAGTTCGCACTGCGCTGTAGCCTGCAAGGGGCGCGGTGTTGCATCCCAACGGCGCGCTGTCACACCGTCTGTTATATGCATCAAAGGTTTTCCAGTCAGCCTTTACACCGTAAAGGGATGCAAACGCATGCCGCCCTTTCTCGCCGTCATAAATCAGCGGCAGCGGATTTGCAGGGTCAGCCCCTGCAAGTTCCTGAAAGCTCTGGTTGGTGCCGGGACAGTAAAAGGTTTCCTCTCCCTGAGGCGCCATGCTGTAGCCGCAGTTTCCGGTGACCACCGTGGTAACGCCCTGTTTCACAAAAGGCTCCATCGCAGGCTCTATCAAAAGTGAAATGTCTGCATGGGTGTGGGGATCGATAAAGCCCGGCGTAACGGTTTTTCCAAGGGCGTCGATGACAGTCACCGCCGCCTGCGCATCAGCGCCATAATCTTTCCCAATATATGTAATTCTATCGCCTGTAATGCCGATATTCGCCACATAGGAAGGCGCACCTGTACCGTCACAGAGCTGTCCGTTTTTTATCAAAATATCAAACATTCCGGTCTCCTTTACGCGCTCGCCAAGGTAATTCCGATCATGCTGATGGTAACAATTGCATCGCCGATGATGATACCCGTTGCCGCATTGTTGTATTTTTCTGCAACTTCTTCGCCTTTTTTCTTCTCAACAATCCAGCGAATCACGCCGCCCAGGGCAAGACCCATTACATTTCTCGGCGGCAGATACATAGCGATCGCAATTCCGCCTGCCGGAAGACCAACAAAACTGAGAACCGTACCGATTACAGCACCAAGACCGAAACGCATCGGATCAAAGAAGCTGCTGCCGCTTCCCTCAGTAACACCGGAAATAACGGAATGATACATATTGGCAACTGGATAAGTGAACAGATCGTCATCCAGACCAAAGGTTTTCAGGATTGCGTAGAACAGGAACATACCCGCAATACCGCCTACGATTACGCCGATAAACTGCGCCTTCAGAAGGTTTTTCGGTGATGCGCACACCTGCTGTCCGATTTTCAGGTCTGTCATCGTATCCTGCGCCAGCGCAAAGGTGTTAAAGCTCATAAAGGTAATCAGCATAGAATAGGATGCGTTCTTTGTAATCAGATATGCGATTACAATCATAAACAGGTTCAGCGCAACGCCTGCACCCAGTCCGGATTCTGCAAAAACTCTAACTGCAATCATAGCAAAGAGCAAGCTGATGACGGTGCAGATAAACAGATGTACCGGATGAATTCCGTAATAGAAATAACTGAATACAATGGTAACAACGGTCAGAATCACCAGCAAAATCAGCTGGAATTTCACGGAGTAGTCTCTGCCGCTGCCATCTGCACTCTTCTTAAAGTGGAATGCGTTCAGCATGCTTCTCCACTGTCTTGCAAATGGAACCAGTGCTGCAAACAGCGCACAGCCTACTACAACAGGTAAATTGAAATCCTGCAGGCCGGAATAGAAATCCATGTTGGGGTCTGCAAACCAGCCCTTTTGTGTGCCGACCGGTCCTTCGATAAAACATACGATGGAGCTGACTGCCAGCATACACAGCGCATTCTTTGCGCCCAGCACATAGCCAGTTCCAAGGGCGATCGGTACTAATATAATCTCAAGAGACATCCCCTCAATCGGCAAATACTTCGTCACACCTACAATCATAGGCACAATCTGGAAATTCTGCAGCATGGAAAGCGCAAAGCCAATCACAGTAGCAATCAGCAGAATTTTCGTAGACGAATTGTCCTTTTTGTCAATCTGATCCAGCGCCGTGGTGCACATGATCGCGCCAGGAAACGGCAGGTTCGGATCGTTGACATACTGGTCACGCAAAAGCGATACAAAGCAGATCCCCATTGCGTCGGTCAAAAGCAGCAGCACGAAAACTGGCAGCAAGCTGACCTCTTCGCCCATCATAAACATGGCTGTAATGTTATCGTAGACAGAAAATGCCGCAAAGATGGTCGCTGTAGCACAGCTTTGCATCAGGTTAATTTCCCGTCTGTTGGTCGGACCGCCGATGGTCGGCACGACCAAAATACCTATCATGGATGCGATCGTTGCTACATTGGTGTCCATACCCATTACAATATCCAGGTATGCCATCACACACATGAGAACAAGACCGATCAAAAGGCCATAAAATACCGCCCGGAAGGTGAAGTCTTTCTGCTCACCAGAAAGTGCGGGCGCACTCGTTACTTGTTTCATAATTTCCTCCAAATAATGACAGATAGCGTATCATTTCGTTTGTTTGTACGTTTTTGTGGTGAACCGGTTCACATTTTTTTATAATCTTGTTATACACTAAAATACGCGCTATGTCAATCTGTTTTTTGAAAATTTATACGAATACGAGTATCGTGCCGGTAAGCCAAAAGAAAAAGGACATGCCCGCTACAGACATATCCTCTAAAAAATCTACCGTTCTATTCCGTTCCGTCAACTGTTCCGGACTAGAGCACATCCAAGATTTTACACGATTTCCAGCATCTTCTGATGTGGATACTGGCTGATCAGAAGTTTCGGCACATCCTCCGTCAAATGCTCCAAACTGGTGACGCTGGACATCACGTCAAAGGTCAGTGTCATCTCCATGCTGGTTCCTTGTCGCAGAGAAAAAGATGCGCCGGGCATCTTCGGATTTGCCAGCAGAAAACAGGTATCCTCAAAGCTGAGAATATAATCGGTTCCCTGCAACACATACTGCTGCAGGCTAATTCCCTTTTCCCCCGTATGGGTATTTCCTGCATTGGCAATACAAACCTGCACGGTATAAATATAGTCCGTGTGATTGCCCAGATTTTCCGCCTGCCTTTCCCCATGATATTTTTTCAAAAACGCTTTTGCCTCGTATCGCCGTGCATCCAGCACAGTAACAGTGTAGCCATCCATGTTCTCATCAGCATAGTTAAAAAAATCCTTTTCTAGTGCTACCGTTTCGCCTTTTGGGAACACCTGAACGACAGGCAAATCCACATCTTGATTTACCACATAAAAACGAATCCCCCAAAGTGCTGCCAGCACCAGAACCGCCGCCAGCACCAGTATTTTTTTCATCCGTGGACGCATATGGCACTTCCCTCCTTCCTCTGCATAAAATCAAGACCCTGCAGATGCGCCTTTACGCGGCCTGCTTCCAGCAGCAGAATTTCGTCAGACAGTGCCTGCAGCATGTCAAGATCATGACAAGAAATCATCACCAGCGCACCGCGGGCTTTCTGTTCCATCAAAATCTTCTTGACCAGTCGCACCCCATCCGTATCCAAGGAGTTGGTCGGTTCATCTAAAATTACCAAATCCGGTTCTTCCATGATCGCCGCTGCAATCCCAAGACGCTGTTTCATTCCAAGCGAATACTTACGGTACTTCTTTCGCGCCGTGGGATCAAGTCCCACGGCCCGCAGTGTATCACAAATCTTCTCCTCGTCAATTTTATGCCTGATAGACGCCAGCATTTTCAGATTCTGAAACCCAGAATAACCCTCGAGAAACGCGGGATTTTCTAAAAAAAGCCCCACACTTTCCGGAAAAGTAAGATCCCTTCCCAACTGCTTTCCGTCTATGACAATTTCTCCTTTCGTCGGGTAAATCAAGCCGCATACCAACCGCATCAGCATGGTTTTTCCGGAACCATTGATCCCCTGTACCCCATAAATTCTGCCAGATTCCATGACTGCACAAACGCCGTCTACGACTTGCTGTCCCCGGATACACTTAGATACCGCTTTTATTTCTATCTTCATCCTGAAACCCTCCTTCCCCTTTCTCCTGTCACAACAATCAGCTGCCCCAAGGCAGATATGCAGCAATCAGGAAAGGGTATCTCGATTTAAAATATCGTAACGCTGAAACACCATACACCCTGCGCCCACGGCAAATACCATGCCCCCAACCGACAGCATCACGCCAATTTCCATGCTGACACCGCCTTTGCACACCATATTATACCGAAGAGGCATGGCATAATTGCCTGCAAAATAGGGAGAAGTAAAATATGCCGATGAAATCATGATAAAAGCCATGGTAAAAAAGCTGAACACCGGTCTGATCAGCAGTGTCAAACTCATCTGCAGCAAGCTGAGACAAAAGGATACCAGTACAGGCAACAGCAGCATAGCGCCAGGCCATACCGTCTCTTGCGGCATCAAATTATCTTTTCTGACCTGAAAAACTGCGTAGAGTAATTCTTTGTGAAAGACGCCGGGCACATCCGCGCCCACTGTACTGCAAAACAATGCGGCGGTTCCAAAGATGCATCCGTGATAAACTAGGATGCTGCAAAGATTCCATGTACATTTTGATAGCCACCATGCCATTCTGCCTTTGGTTCTAATGAGAATCTGCTGCCCAAACCCCTGCATATCTCGAAACGGATACTGCAGGGTCAGAAGCACCGCAGGCAGAAACACTGCCATCCACCGCATCGGAAACGTGAAAAGACTTCCCGGTGCCGGAATATACGATTCCATGCCGCCATAGAGGTACAGGATAAAATCCACAAAGCCCGGCGTCACCTTTCCGTGAAACGCCTCCAATTGGTCTAGCTCTGCTGCGCCAGCTGACAAAGCCAGACAAGAAGTGAGCGTCACGAGGATTGGAATTAGAAAGAAGTACGCCTTTTGCAGCAGCCCGCAGCGTAAGTCAAACCAAAGCAGTTTAGTAGATTTCATGCCGCCGCCCCTTTCCCACTGTGGTCAAAAATGTGACTGCAAACAGCCCGATCATCCAGATGCAGATTACGATGCCGTTCGCGTCGTAGGCCACAGGAATCGGATGTAAAAAATACATCGGTGAAAGTTCCGTATAAATCACCGTCACTGTCCTGTAGATAAAAGTTTGACAGAAATAGTGGACGCTAAGGAGCAGAAAAAAGGGAAACAGCGTTACTACAATACGGTTTTTGACAACATCCGAAACTGCAAAACATAGGCAGGCAAGCAGACCGCAAAAGAGAAAATCTATCAGCAGATACACCGCCACATAGAGAAACGGTTTTCCATAAAACAGCATCGACAAAAAAGAGGATGCACCGACGCCGTATGCAGTCAGATACGACGGATCTGGCGTCACCGCAGGAAAGAACATCGCTGCCAAGAGAAAATTGACCAAAAGTGGCAGCACCATCGCAAGACCGCCAGAAAGAAACAGGGCAATATATTTCGCCGCATAATACTGTGTCTTCCCTGCGCGAAGCACCATGACTTTGCTATAACCGCTGCGCCGCTCACTGCAGTAAGACCAGCCGTACGGTATACAGACCAGCAGCGGAAACAAAAAGAAATAATCAGCAGCCCCTGCTGTCCCGCCTTCTCCGCCGATCCAGTGATTGAACAGCGATTCCATGTGCATCAGAGGATTCCGCAGGCCGAAGGTCTCCGAAATCTGCTGGTGCTGTGCCATATCCTGATTGAAACTTTGCACCATGGGCACCAGACTGAAAAAAGTCAGAACAATCCCTATGAGCACAGCCAGAAAAAAGAACCTGTTGCAGACCGCTTTTCTGCACTCCAGTTTTATGGTATTTTTTAGCATCTCTTCCATCTCCCCTAAACTGTAATTTTGATAAACTTCCGCTCTTCGTCAGCGTCAAAGGTCAGATATAGATGTTCCGTATCATACGAAGAAGTATCGATGATCCACGCGACCTTCAATTCCTTGCTTTGTCCTGCCGCAAGCTTATAGTAATAATACTCTTTCCAGCCGTCTGCGCCTCTTTTTCCCATGGGATTTGAAAACCAGACAGGACCGCTGGGATATAGTTCAAAAAAGCTTGCTTTGCCTTTCTCCGCAGACACAGATACACCGCTAAGGATATTGAGTTCTGTGATATTCCGCAGCGATTCGGCGCGCACATTCTGTACTGTTACATCCACCAGCAGCAGTCTCACGCCCGGTTTTAGTTCGCCATCTTCGGTGAGAAAGGGCGCTGCCTCCGCAAGGTTCTGCTTTGCCTCCTCTAATCCCGCCTCTGCAAAGCTTTCAAATAGCGCTGCCTTTGTAAAAGTGTAACGCAGCGCCTCCTCTATGACGGTTCCATGCTGCACGTCAATGCCGCTGATCGTCTCTCCCATCTTTCTAAACTGTGCCTTCTGCACATCGAAAAATTGCGGCTGCTCTTCGGTAATCCCTTCTGCCACTTGGGTGTTTTTCCCTTTGTCTGCCGCTGTACCAAATCCATCTGCTGCAGTATGACAGCCTGTCAGTGCGCACAACAACAGAAGCACAGCAAGCAGCCGCCCTGCGCCTTTTCTGCTCTGATTCATCATCTCCTATATACCTGCTTTCTATTGGTTTGCCTGCTGCAGTTTCTCCTAGTTTTTCTGTTTCGCCGCCCAGGCTTCTTCCGTTGTCTGTGCCCAGTGCGCTTTTTCTATCTGCAGCGTTTTTCCAAAGGATACAATGCATTCTCCATGCCGAATATATGCGCCGCGCAGTGCGTTAATTTCCACAAGGGTGTACTGTGTATAGCTGTACCACGCCCGAATGCCTGGAGTTCCATCTTTGTCAATGCAATCTTCCACCGCTCCCACCGCAGCAAGTTTTTTCCTGCTTTCTGCCGTAACCGCATCGCCGAAAAGATAAGCATATCCGCTTTTGTCCGCGCGAAACACAACCGCCCAAACGGGATCGCCTGCTGGTACCGTTTCTCCCACATACCGAATTTCCGTCGGCTGCTTTTCAAACTCTTCCAAGTCAAAGCCCTGCGCCTTAAGCGCTTTCATCGCACAGACTACTGCACGATCCTTGGAAATGGCATTGGGGTTCTTCTCCTGCCCGCCAGTTTCAAAGGAAATGGCTGTATTCCCACGGACAGTCTGCATTTCCGCTGCTGCAGGCTCTGCTGCCAAAAGCGGTGGCATGATGCCAAAGCTTCCTGCCAGCACGAAAACAGCAATCGCCCCATAGATAGAAACACGTTTCTTATCGTTCTGCCCCATCATCGTAGTATCCTTTCATCTCCTACAGCATACCAACAAGTTATTTCCTTCCTGGTAAGAAGTTGTTAACAATCTGTAAAATCAATACGAACTCTGGTGCCTTGACCGGGCACGGAGTCAATGGTAAGGTGTGCGCCATGGAGCTTCACAATTTGTGACACAATACTAAGCCCCAGTCCTACACCGCCAAACTTTCTCGCCCGAGAGCGATCCACTCGGTAAAACGGCGCCGTAATTTTCTCTACTTCACTTGGTTCCATACCAAATCCGGTGTCACACACCTCTATGACAGTCACATCTCCACGGTATGCCCGCACCGTAATCTGGCTGCCTGCTGCAGAGGCCTTTGCCGCATTTTCCACAAGATTTCTCAGCATAGACAGCAGCAGCACTTCATCGCCACGGACAAAAGCAATCTCTGTTTCTGTCTGCAGCAAAAGGTTTCTTTCTTCCAGTACCGGCTGACTGACACTGGCCAAGGCTTCAAACAGCGGCTTCACCGCGACTTCCTGCATGACAATCTTTTCACCCCGTAAATACACAAGTTCCAGCAGTTTATCGGAGAGGTTTTTCAGCCGTAACGCCGCATCATGCAGGTGCAAAGCAGCAAGCTGCCGCTCTTCTTTCGTACTTTTTGCATGCTGCAAATATTCCGTATAACCTAAAATAGAAGTCATAGGCGTTTTCATCTCATGGGTTAGATCATCTATAAACTGCTGCCGATCTGCCGCCGCCTGGGTCAGCTTATCCATATGCTGCTCCACAGAATCCGCCATCAGATTAAAATTCTCCGCCAGCATGCCAAACTCATCCCTTCCATGCAGAGTCACCCGCTTATCATAAGCGCCGCCCGCAATCTCTGCAGTAGTTTTGCGCAGTGCATCGATTGGCTTTGTAAAATGACGCAGCAAAAAATAGATTGCAAATCCCATCAGTACAATGGCGCCAGCGTTTACAAAGATAAAAATGCGGCTGACCTCTTTGCGGAAAAGATCAATCTGACTGATATCCCGCGCATAGACCAAGGTTAAATGGGGATAATCCGGCAGTTTCGATGCGACAAGCACATACCGTTTCCCCTCCACCATCTCCTCGACTGTGTTTTTAGTTTCCGTGTCAGCAAGCTGCAAGACCTGCGCATGCAGCACTTTGAGATTAGAGCAGACTTGCTTTTTTCCAGAAAATAGTGCCAGGCAGACACCCTGGGGCGCGTAATACTCCATCAAAGGCTTTACCATCGCTGCAAGCCGCTGGGGCTTACTGGCAGCATCCGCATAAATGGTTTCCGCACTGGAAATTCTGCCGGTAACTGAAGACAGAATCACGCTTTGCTCTCTGGCTGCATTTTCAAATTCCCTCTGGCGACTGAATGTATACGAATGTGTTGTTAAAATATAAGCGCCCACATCAAAGACAAAGATAAAAATAAGCAGCGTCCATAACAATATTTTTTGCCAGAATTTCATCCTATAGCTCCAATCTGTATCCATGTTTATATACCGTTTTTATCGCATGTTCCAGTTTCAGTTTCTTGCGCAGTTTTGTAACATGCACATCTACGGTACGGGTATCGCCGTAATAGTCATAGCCCCATACCAAATCCAGCAATTTTTCACGAGACAACGCCAGGTTCCGATGTGCAATGAGCACCTCCAGCAATTCAAATTCTCGATTCGTAAGCGAAACCGCAGCGCCCCCCACCGT
This sequence comes from uncultured Eubacterium sp., assembly GCA_947367725.1. GTDB lineage: Bacteria > Bacillota > Clostridia > Peptostreptococcales > Anaerovoracaceae > Senimuribacter. The sequence continues at coordinate 5,685 of CANBFZ010000002.1, read as the reverse complement.
CGCCATGCGCTGGTCCAGATAAACCACTGTCTCTCCGATTTCAAAAGTTCGCCGTGAAGCGCCCGCACGCCGCAGAACAGCTTCTACTCGCGCCAGCAGCTCCACCGCCTCAAAGGGCTTGGTGATGTAGTCATCTGCACCCAGATTCAGCCCTTTGACTTTATCCGCCGTGGCATTTTTCGCAGTCAAAAAGATCACAGGTTTCTCACCAAATGCCTTCTGCTCCATCAGCAAAAATCCATCTCCAAAAGGAAGCATCACATCCAGCAGCACTAAATCCGGCTGCCATGTCTTTGCCAGCGCAGCTGCTTCCGTTCCGTCAAACGCCTGCCTGCAAATATGCCCCGCCAGCTGCAAATTCATTACAATCAGGTCATTGATAGACCGTTCGTCTTCTACTACCAGAATATTTGCCATCTTGCTGTCCTCCCTTTCCTCTGTAGATTTATTATACCAAAAATGTGTTATGAAGTTGTAAAAATCGCCCAAAATGTCAAAGCCAACGCTGCACAACGATCAGAAAGTTTCCCGTCCCCTCTTGCATAAACTTCCAAAATGTGATACAACAAGTTTACCGGTTTCACAAAAAGCGAGAGGAGAAACTATGCCAAAGAAAACTTTTTTCAAGCTGCCACAAGAGAAACAACAGCGGATTCTAACCGCTGCGGCAGAAGAATTTATCGAATATAAGGACAACTACGAAAAGAGCAGTGTCAAGCGAATTGCTGAGCGGGCGGATATCGCCATCGGCAGCATCTACAAATATTTTTATGATAAAAACGACCTGTTTCTTTATCTGTACAGCACTCACAAGCAAGGGGTAAAAACCGGCAGCGAGTCGGACACCCTGTACAATTTTTCCCAAAAAGAAAATGCGCTGGAAGATTACCTGACCCCTACAGGTGAAATTTTAGCAGATATTCTTCTGCAAAATCCATTGTTGCTGCAGGATTTGATTTTCAATCAACCCCAGGCGATGGAAGAATATTTCAAGACCCTGCATCCTTACTATCAGAATGATCTCGAAAACGGCGAGCTGCGGGAGAACATTGATGAAGACCTAGCGACCTATCTTTACACCTCCTTAGAATTTATCGCCTACCACTACTGCCGCAGAAAAGGCGTTGACCCTGCAAAAAATGCATCCATCCATACCGCCATGGCAGACCTGTTCTTCTTCGGTCTGTACAAAGACGGCAGAAAAGAAAAATTCCAAAAATAATATCAGGCGCGCATCAAACATGCAGGCTGCAGTACTACCAGGTTTCATCTTGTGCTGTAGCCTTTTCTTTTTTTGTGCACACGCGTAAACACCCCGTCAAAAAGTTCTCAAAACCCATTGACATCAATCTATTTTTAGTGTATAACAGACTTAATGATGAACCAGTTCACTTTTTGACAAAAATCTATTACCCGTTACCACCCTGCGATTCACAAGGAGGCATATTTTATGATAGACAAAACTGCGCTGGAAAAGCGCCTTGACCAAGTTATCGCGCCGGTCATGAATGACCATACACCTGGCATGATGCTACTCATCGCCTGCGGTGATGAAATTTTACTGCGTAAACCTTACGGCATGGCAGATCTCGAAAAGAAAATTCCTGTAAAGCCAGATGACCAGTTTGCCATCGCATCTAACACCAAACAGTTCACCTGTATGGCCATCATGATGCTGAAAGAGCAAGGGCTTTTGGAGTACGATGAACCCATTGCTCGCTTTTTCCCTGATTTTCCGGACTACCGGCACCACGTCACCATTCGCCATCTGATGAATCATCAGTCCGGCATTCCTGACTATACAGAAGCGCCGAATTGGTGCACATGGAAAGGATATGAGAAAGCCGTTACTGCTGATATGCTGGAATTCATTAAATCTGTGGGCGATGTAACCTTTACGCCCGGCGAGCGGTTTTCCTACTGTAACGCCGGCTACGTTATGCTGGGCAGCATTGTGGAACAGCTTTCGGGCATGCCTTTCGGTGCATTTCTTGAGAAAAATATTCTCGCACCAGCAGGCATGACCGGTGCCTGTGCTCCAGACAGCACCTTACAGCGGGGCGAAAGACTGGTAGAAGGCTACAATCTGGAAGAAGACGGCAGCTACGTAAAGCAGCCTTACGATATGGCACTAGTCGGCTATGCAGACGGCAATATCCAAGCTACCGCCGATGACATGCTGGCATGGCACAACTATCTGTACGATCCGCGCAAACAGCGTCTTGTCAAACCGGAAACCCTGGCGGAAGCCTTTTCCCAGCAGCATAAAACCGATGCAGACGATTTGCGGTACGGCTTCGGGCTGATCAAAAGTGAATATTACGGTCACCAAGAAATCTGGCACGGCGGCGGCACCATGGGCTTTGCCTCTAGATGTTCCCGGTATATCGATAAAAACCTTTCCATCATCATGCTAAGCAACGTACTAGGACTTCCAAAATATGAATTATTTTATCAAATCGCCGACGAAGTATTGCAAGTAAAAAAGGAGGCACAGTAACCACCATGAAAGATTTAAAAATAATCGGCGGCAGGATCCCTGATTTTGAAACAGACACTTGGAAAACAGCGGATATCCTTATCCACCAGGGTGTGATCGAAGAAATCGGTACCATTACCGCCGATACACAGGTTACCATCGACGCCTATGGAAAGATTGTTGCGCCAGGGTTCATCGACATGCACTCCCACGAAGATTTGATCACCGATGGTCCGTATCGCGATCTTGCGGCACTCTGCCAGCTGCGCATGGGCGTGACCACCGCTGCAGCAGGAAACTGTGGAGAAAATTACAACGATCTTGGAGAGTTTGTCCGCTATGTCAAAGCTGGCGGCAGTCCCGTCAACTATCTGATGTTTGTCGGTCAAAATCGGCTGCGTCAGCTTTCCGGTGCAGAAGACCGCTATACCCTGTCCACAAAGCTGCAGCTGGAAAAGCAAAAGCATCTGCTGCAGGAAATGCTTTCGTACGGTCCCATCGGCCTTTCCTGCGGACTAGAATACAGTCCCGGCATCACCACAGAGGAAACCATCGACCTGCTCAGCGTCTTTGACACAGACGGCTATCTGACATCCGTACATTTCAGGGAAGACGGCGCAGGCAGTCTTGCTTCCATCGATGAACTGATTGAAATCATTGAAAAAAGCGGCATTCCTATGCAGATGTCTCACATTGGCAGCTGCAGCGCAACTGGCTACATGGAAGACGCCCTTGCCAGTCTGCGAAAAGCAAGAGCACGCGGTGTCGATATCACATCGGACTGCTATCCTTACGCCGCTTTTTGCACCAATATCGGCACCACCGTCTTCGACGACGGCTGTTTCGACAAATGGGATAAAGGCTATGAGTCCATTTTTATCACAGGCGGAAAATACAAGAATCAGTTCTGTACCAAAGAAATCTTTGAAACGGTACGGCGAGATACGCCAGAAATGCCTGTCGTAGCTTTCGTACTGAATGAAGAAGAAGTTATCACAGCCTGTCAGGCGCCTTTCGTTATGATCGGCAGCGACTGCGGTTTTGAAGCAGGCAGCGGTCATCCACGAAGCGCAGGAACCTTTCCGCGTGTCCTTGCTCGTTATGTCCGTGAATTGCAGGCACTGACCTTAATCGATGCACTGCGCAAAATGACAGTTTTGCCGGCAAAACGGCTGCTTTTGTCTCACAAAGGAAACATCAAGGAAGGCTTCGACGCAGATCTGGTCATCTTCGATGAAAACACCATCACCGACAACGCCGACTTTGAAAATCCGGCGCTGCCGCCTTCTGGCATCGACTATGTCATCGTCAACGGCAAAATTGCAGTAAAACAGAATCAACTTGTCAATACTGCCGCCGGTCGGTACATTGCCAAAGAGCAGAGAAATCCCGCAGGATTATAATACATACAGAAACGACAAAAAACGCCGTATCAGAAGCAGTTTGCATCCGACGCGGCGTTTTTTCTATTCTACATTCATTTTTCTCTGTCTTTCCTCGGTTCCACATGCATATACCGATCCGCAATATCCCTGCGCTGCTGCGGCGGCTGCATAGAAGGCGGTACAGGCGGTTTATCTTGCATCGGTGCATCCGGACCCGCTGCTGGCGGTGTTCCAATAGGCGGTGGCGGGACAGGCACATCCGGACCCGTTGATCCTGATGATACTGGCGGCACGGTTGGTACAGTCTGTACATACCGCTTATTGATATCTCCATTGGCATAAGTCGGAATTTTTTTCTCATATACCACTCTGGTATCACACAGAATATCGTGCAGTCCCTTTTTTTCATTGGTGAGACCTACGAGAAGATATCCAATTCCAAGGACAAAAGCAGATAGAAATCTACCGATGGTTTCCCGGTAAAGTACATCGAGAAACGAAAGCTTGCTGCCCTCTGCGCTGACCACTTTCAGATTCAGTGCCTTTTTCCCCAGTGTTGCCCCGGCATAATAGGTGCAGAGAATAAAATAGGTCACGCCTGCTCCATAAAGAATGGCATCTCGGAACGTATACTGAAACAAGAAAGTCCAGTCCAGCGGATTCTGTTCCCAAAAGAATCCGAACATGAGAAACAGTACCAGGCGCACCAGCAGCTGACCCATCCATACCAGAACAAGGTCAATCAGATAAGCGGAAAGCCGCGCCCAGAATCCGGCATAAACCACTTTTTGCGTGATAGGATTATAGGCCTGCATAGTACATAAACACCCCGCTTTCAAACTCTTCAGCGGTCTCTTTCAGCACCTGGGTATCCGACTTCGGCAGCAGATTTTCTGCCTTTGCAAACAGCGTTGCCCACCAGTTGTCACCAAAATTCAGACGATAAAATTCGTCAGCGCCTGCTCCATTTAATACCATGGTCTGGGTTTCCTCATAAGAAGCAATTTCATCAATCAGTTTGTTCTTTACGGCTTGTCTTGCCGTATACGTCCTGCCGTCTGCCAGCTGCCGAACTTTCTCTTCGGACAGGTTTCTGCCCTCCGCTACAATTTTAACAAATTGGTTGAAATATTCGTCCACCTGTGACTGATAAATCTTCATCTGCGCTTTACTGAACGTGCTGGCCTTATTTTCACCGCTGGTAATATTGATATTTTTTATGCCTAATTTTTCATAAAGTCCACTGAGATCGTATCCGCTCATGATCACGCCGATAGAACCGGTAATGGTATTCTGATTGGCGTAAACTCTATCTGCCGCCATGGAAATCATATAGGCGCCAGATGCGCCGTAATGCGCCATATAGGCATATACCGGCCGACCTGTATTTTCCTTATATTCCATCAACTTATCATACATTTCCTGCGACTCATAAACGGTACCGCCCGGCGAATCCACATAAAGCAGAATCCCCTGATTGGAGGAATCCTCCATCAACCGGTCGATATAGTTCAGATTGGTGGTGTGGCGGTAGCCTTCCACGCTGTAAAGGTCATTCTCCTGTGCCTGTATCGTTCCCACAATATCTACAACAGCAACATAATCTGACGTCGGCGGTGCAAAGGCTGTCTCCCCGCTGAGAATTTCTTCTTTTGTTCGGTCAAAGATCTTAGCAGATATGGTGTCTGTCATGACACTGGCAAACCCGGTCACGATAAACAGAATCACCGCAACCACAAGTCCAATGGTCTGTTTTGTTTTCATAAAATTGTTCCCCTTTGATTTAGTATCCAAGCGTGTCTTCAATGATGACCACTTCCA
>CANBFZ010000001.1 GCA_947367725.1 uncultured Eubacterium sp. | reverse complement strand
TGTATCATCAATGGTTCCTTCAACTTTCACAAAATCCTTTGACCAGTCAGAGAAGTCGTCCATATTCACATTGACACTTTCAGATACAAAAAATCTCGGTTTTCCAATCATGGCAGAGTTTTTCAGCACAATCTGATCCAGCTTGTCTATGTAAATCTGCGGTGACTTCATCACATCGATGTATCCAAAGCCTACGACGGAACCCTCGATTGGAAACAGCGTGTCAAACACGAAAGGATACAGACCGTGGTCATAGAAGCCTTTGTCTTTATACTCTTCATCGTTCTCACTGGCATAAATGACTTCACCCTCGACAAACTTGCAGTAGTGCAGCACAACGCGTCCCTCTTCACTGCGCTTCTTATAGTACCAGTCATACACAACAACTTTGCTTTGGTCCTCTGCATTATCATCGGTTTCCTGCGACAGATACTTTACCGTGTCTCCATTAATGCCGCCGACAACTTTGTCTTTTAAGAAAGGATACTGCTCAATCAACGAGTCCTTATCTACCGCCGCGATATTAAACAAGTTCGCAGAGTCCTGAATGTCTTTAATCCCTGGCTCCCAAAACAAATTAAGCAAGTCAACTTTGCGAACATCAACATCACCCAGTCCATTCTCCTTACTATTATTCCAGAACACGCCATATACACCGGTACCAAATTTCAGCTTATACCACCATACATCACTGTAGGTTTGTTCAAAGTCATTTGCTTCCAAAATGCAAGGGACTACCTTCTGCAGTCTTCTGGCGGCCTCTTCATCTGATTGCTCACGGGGAAGAAAGTTCGGCGCAGGATAATTATCCATTGCATCGGCGTGCTTGTTGATAACAGAGTTAAACAGCCATGCAGAAGCCGGTTCTGGATCATGTTCCTTTCCCTTCACCCTGCCAATTGCTTCCCAGTGTCTAAGCCTCCACCACTGTTCATTTTCCACAATCCGCTGCTCAAGAAGACTCTTTGCAGCTTTGTAGTCTCTGCAGGTTTTGAAAGCCTCATCAATCTGTGTCTTTCCTATCGGACCAGTTCTGCCGACACCTTCACGCTTTCCATACTCCACGGTATTTTCCTGCTCCTGTGGCGCACTCTGCCCCTGCAGCGTTTCTTTCATATCATCCTTTGCCATTCTTACCTCCTATAAAAATCATACGCATCATACCTGACTTGTTCATCCAGCATGCCCAATGGATCTGTTCTGCCATCTGTGCCGACTGTTTTCTTCTCGAACAGAATATCTTCACGATTAATTGGATTTTCCATGCACACATACCGCCACTCATCATAGATATGGTCTTCCATATCCGTATCAATATCTTCCACCTTCGTATCATCGTACATCAGCATCGGAGTCGTCCGGATAAACTCTGTACATGTATTGAACACATAAAACATCGGAATCCCATTCTTATCAAAGGCTAGCCTGTAGTGGCACTGCATCTTCCCAGGGATTCTGCTGTGGTCTGCCGGCTCCCAGTAAACCTGTGCTTTTTCCATCATTCTTGCAATACTTTCACCCTTTGACTCCTCGAAGATAGCCGGATCTGCAATGCCTCTGATGTACTTTCCTTTCAGGTTCGGGTCAGTCTTTTCTATCTCTCTGATTCGCTCAGCCACCTCAAGGGGCGTCCACTTGAGTCCCTCATTCTCTGTCTGCGTGCAGCCATACAGCTCCCGAATGCGATACAGCCTTCCGTCATAATCCACCGCATACCAGCCAACCGAGAAAGGCTTACTGTAGCCCCAGTCAAAGCCTCTGAGAATCTTCCAAGTATCCGGTACTTTAAAGGGATTGATAACATGGGTTTCTTTCCTGTCTTTATAATGCTCTGGATTATCTGTAAACTCCTCGAATACCTGTCCATCGAAGATATCCCATCTGCCATACCGCCAGGCATCACGCAGCTTTGGAGGCAGTGCCTCCAGCTGTTCAATGTACTCCGGCTGCGCTTTCAGCAGTGCGATGTTGTCCGTTACCAGACTCTGAATGAAATCATAATCATCAGGGTTCTCCCCTGGCTTATATTTCTTATCGATGAATATCCGCTTGATGTAGGCGTGGCCCTGCCCGCCAGGGTTGCACGTATAGTAAATCCTTTTCGGAAAGTCATTTACACCTCTGCAGCAAGCCGTAATTGCCTTCATCTGGTATTCCGTCAGCTGAGCCGCCTCGTCTAAGAATATGACATCGTACTCCGTTCCCTGCAGCCTGTCCAGGTCGCTGTCCCTGGCACAGTACATAAAATTGATTGCAGAGCCATTTCCGAAGGTCAACACCTTATCCTTGTCGTTGTACTTTGCAATACCATAAAGCTCCGCGCGCAATATCTTGATATGGTTATTTATCAGTTCAGGATAGGTTCGTCTGACAATCAGAATCTTTATGCCGACATAACGCAGCGACAGCAAGATTGCCTTCGTCCGAACCGACCAGCTTTTTCCACCGCCGCGGGCACCGCCGAAGCCGATATGCTTCTTACGCGCCTGAAGGAACTGTTTCTGTTTCGGATTCGGCTCACTGAGTTTGAGTACTGCCATTACTCAGCCCACCCTTCATCTTCCAAATCTTTCGACTCAAAGACAACTCTGACCTCTTTATCAGTTTCGCCCTGGTCAACTCTACGCTTCTCAAGCTGCAGCCGCTCTGCCTGCATTTCCAGAGACTTCTGCTGTTCAATGCTGAGAATACCTTCCATCGATCGCTTCATCTGCTCGACGAGTTTCAGCGTTTCGGCGGTTTCTTTCAAAGCTTTCGTGTCTATTTTCTCGAGAGTCTTCGCCTCAACCCACTGCCGTTCTATGATGGGCTTGCCGTCAATGATAACCGGCTCATCATATTTTTCTTTCTCCTGCACAATATATCGCTGGAACTGTTCAGCATCCTCCAGCGCCTTATCAAGAACCTTGGAAATCTTACCAAGCGTCACAAGTTCCTTTGCAAATATCTCAGCTTGCGCATTTGCGGCTTTTCGCACCGCCTTCGTGACAACATCCTGATTATGCTGCAGTTTCTGCTTGTACCAACCCTCTCTCCGAGCCTTTTTCATCAGCGTTGACGGCGCTATACCGTATTTCTTGGCAAGATTCTTGTAGGAAATATTGCCTGTTATATATTCAATTTTGATTTTGTTGTAATCTACTTTCTTAGCCATAATTTCAGCTTACACGATATTGCAGATTATTTCGCCTACCGACCTTCAGGCAAAGAAAAAGACAGGATTTACTCCTGCCCTTTCTCCAGTTTCTTCACAACAAGTTTTGCAGTCCTGCCTTCCAAATCCAAATCCTCAAAATTTGCTGTGTGTGTTCTTATGAATTTCTCTACATCGTTGAAGTCAACTGTCTCAATTCCATTGGCATACATCACTGCCGCTAATTCTGATAAAGCACAAATTTCTCGTTTTGAGAGTCTACGGATTTCCTTCCGCAACTCACCAATTTCTTTCTGCTTTACCTCAATGTTATGTGCAATATTGGTCTCCATGATTCCAATTCGCTGTATCAACTTCTTTACCGTCTTCCGGTTCTCTTCCAGATAAAGCTCCTTAAGCCGCAGCTGTGTTTCCAGCGAAGAATCATCACAAGACTCATAAATCTTCTGAAGGTCGTTGTAGTACTTGCACTTTTTGTAATTCTTCTCGCAAACATTAACAAGTTGACCTTTCTTTTCCTCCGTATCCGCAAAACAGCGAATGCGCCCTTCGCAGCTGATTGTCCTGCGCTTATCGCTTATGTAATACGGACATTCAATGACCAAACCCATATCTTACACCTCCCCGATTTTATATAACGTCTTAAACTTAACACCCATATCATCAAGTCTTTTCTTTGCCCTCTGCTGGCTTCTCTGCTCCTGCTGCACGGTTTTATAAAAGGGACACTCGATAGTTCCGCAAGCCTTATGCCGCTTCGTAAGGCCCTTGCAGGCATCGTCTCCAGCTAAAATACAATCACTAATCATACATTCTTCCCTTCTTGGTACAACGCATCAATCAATGCTTTAACATCAACCCCCGTCAGCGCCTTGCAGTCTGCAATTTCCCGCTGTACCGTTGACCTGCCGTCGGCCACTTCCTGCATTAAGGCAAGATATCCTTCGACAAAACGGGCGATACGCTTGTCCCGCCAGCCGTACTCAGTCCACAATGTTCGGACCACGATAGCCATGTTCAGGTAATTTGACAGCATGACAATTTCAAACGGTTCCTGGTGCGGCTTAGTCTGTTTCTTTTTCTTTGCTCTTGGTATCACCTCTGCCCTCCTCTTTCCATAAACTCCTTACAAGTCGTTCTCTTATCAATCACGCTTGCAGTAAACGCGGTTTTCTTTTTCCCGCATACATACAAGTTTCTTTCCCAGTGAGTCAGGTGTCGACAAATGCTGCAGGTTTTAGTATGATTCATGTAGTACTTCCTCCCGTGTTCCCAACCGTTCCCAATATGGTTCTAGAAATTGGGAACAAATAAATGTGTATTTTTCAATATATACAAGCTATGGTTCCCACAATTCCCACAGTTCCCACACTTTTACACACTATAAAGGGGTGTTTTGTATCCATTATTTTACTGTAAATATTTTACACGTAAACTCCCTTATATAGAGTAATAAAACGGTGGGTTTTGCGGGAATTGTGGGAATTGACCGCTGCAACTAAGTAATATCAACGGATTCACGGTTCCCACGCTTTCTGCACCATTCGGGAATTGGTGGGTCAAAATTCGATCTGTTCATCAACGGTTTCAAAACCTTCTGGAATATCTGTATCTCTTGAAATTACAATACATCGACAACTCGCACCACCAATCACAACCTTTTTATCAGTCCTTTTTCGGTCAGAATCCGTCCTGGATAAACCATTATTTCTAAGCCACATCGCAAACGATGCTGGATTATACCCGTTCTCCAGACATGCTTGGTTAAACACATTTCTTATAATCGCAACATAATCTTTTTCAATCCTACCGAAGCATTCCATTGGGTGCGCATTATCTACCCGAATAAACTTGTTCCGGTTCTGCACAATCCACCCAAGCAGCCACTCATGCGCCCTTTTTTCCTGGCACACTTCGTCCTTATCAGAAAGGAACTGCTGCAGATCCTCAAAAGAAATACACTGTCCGTCTTTGAAAATGTGCTCGTTAATCAGAAAGTCAGCAGTCAAAATCAACGATGCTGCCAGCGCCTGCTTCTCCGTAGCCTTTTTGTTGGCAGCCTTAAAGAATACACTTTGTACCTGATTTGCGTTTTCCATCATCTCAGGGTCAGACATCAGCTCTACGAATCGTTTCCCTGCATGACCATAATTCGCCTTAATCACCTTGCATAGATGCGCAGGATTCTCGAAAAGCTTCTCGTTACACCGAATTTCCACGATACGGTTGACCGCGCCTCCACCACTGGCAGAAGAAGAAATAGGCTGTTCTCCCGAAGTGATAATACAGTTACTCCAGGTGCCTGTTTTCTGCAGTCCGCCCGTCTTATGACCTCTGGATTTCCCCACGCCCTCCGACAGCTGATAAATCATCTGGTCAAAGTCCTTTTTATCCTTGATAATCTGCAGCTCATCTAAAATCAGCGGCAGCGAATTTACAAAACTGGCAGATAACTCTTGCGCCACAGCCGTCGAGTTGAACGTATGTATATACTTTCCCATCTCAGGATTCGCCCATACCGATGCTGCCAGCATGAGCCCGACCGTCTTACCTGTTTCAGTGCCGCCCCAAATGTGGCAGAAAAACGGCAGTCCGCCGCACGGTCCAACCAGAACGCTCGCAAAGCTGGCTGCAAGCACGATTTTAGGTACCAAACATTCGCTCTGACGGATTTTCTTCACTTCTTTGACCCATTTATCCATGGAGCCCTTTTCACCCACAGAATCGAAGAAATTCTTAAAGTTGTCTTCTCCATCAAAAACCAGTCCATCCACATAAGGAGAAAAACCCTCTTCTCCAACCCAACCAAGTCTGGATACCGACTTTCTCTGCGGTATTCTGTCATAGTTTAAGTTTTCAACATCCTGCAGATATCTGACCATATGCCTGGCATTCTCACTGGTCACAGAAATTCCAAAATCAGCCAGACCAACAATCGTGTTGTTGGATGCGACCTGCTTTCTGTCACAGACCACAGTTTTCCACATGCCGCCTCGCTTGAATGCCAGCTTCAGTTTCTCAATCCCGGTATCAATATTGGTCAGCCGCTGCACCGGCATCAGCGGGTGTGCGCAGGCAATCTCTTCGCCCTGCACACCCGGTCTTGATATGCCATAATCATCAGCAAGCCAGCTTCCTGTATCCAGTTCCAGCTCCTGTCCGGTGAAATTGCTTGCATTCTCCACAAAATCAGCCTTTGAAAGCATTTTCATTGTCTTCACATATTTCTTGTAAAGCGTCATGAAATTCCTCACACCGACATCTCTGGCATGCGCCGCAATCTGCGCGATCTTCTGCTCCTTTTCAAAAGGATTCCCGCAGCGTTCTACTTCCTCATATGGCGCTGTCGTAGCGATGTAATCCTCTTTCGTATAATTTATATCCACGGCTGCACCACCTCCTGTATATTATCCTCAAGCCAAGCCTCCAAATCGCCCTGTACAGCAACGATTTCTTCGCTCGCCTCTCCTACTGCCATTCGTCTGAATAACTCCCTGTGAAAGGCGCACAGCCCATCATAAGCACATTTCTTTTTCTTCTTCCATTGGCCATAGGCTTTCAGCACCCGTTTATTCTCTGCCATCAGCTGGCGCTCTCTGTATGAAGGCCTTTCCGACGATAATCCCAGACAAAAATCATGGTTCAGCTTCATCAGTGCCGGCTTAAATCCAATACCGAAAAGCTCCATCACAAGGCCAATCACATCACCCTTTGCTCCACAGCTCCAGCAGTGATACACCTGATCCGTATAGCAAAAGTTCGGGTCCTTGCCCTGGTGAATCGGACAAGGCACCCTTTTTCGCGAAGAAGTCTGATAGCCATACTGAGAAAGCACCATAGGAATCGTCACTCTATCACGAATCTTTTCTGCCATCATGTTCATGTTCCAGTCTCTCCCTCAGTTCATATCTCAAAATATCAGCAATGAGTTTTCCGGTCGTCTGCGGCTTACAAAACTGCAGGTTCAGATTGTACCTTGCCTGAAAAGCGTGAATGGAAGCAGTCAGCGACTCCGGCCGCATCTTACTCCGATACCTTTTATCCTTACCGTAAAGCCCAGCATAAAGCTTCTCCCAATCTTCTCCCTCAATGAGCATGTACAGCTTTGCGCCCTGCGCCTTCGCCCGTACAAACTCTTTCTCGAATCGGTTCCGTTCAGCGCCGAAACAAAGCGCCAGCTCATTGCCATCCATCTTTCTTTCAATCGCAACCACATTCTGCAGGCTGACTTGCTCCCCTTCCAGGCTTATGTACCTGCAGGAATAATCGCCAAAATCCAATTTCTGACGCACCCATGGCACACCAAAGCCTTCCGTTCGCTCCTCAAACCGCTTGTTTGGCTGCTCTCTGGTATCCACCAGAATTTCCATGCTGTGCAGCATCTTTTCAATCTCAAACGGTGAGTACATATTCTCACCGCCCTTTAGAACGGTACGTCTGCATCAACCGCCTCGAAACTGTCTCCAGGACTTTCCGCCGCAATACCGCCCTGATTCAAAAACTTATCTTCCGGCACCTTTACCTTGCCAGCCCGGATATCCTCGATATGACGCACAGAATACGGTTTGCAGGACCATTTCAGTTCCCCGTTGTACTCGTACTGCTCCCTGCGGAATACAACCCCCAGCAGCTTTCCTTTAATTGCGCCGTAGAAGCCTTCTCCCCAGACTGTGGTATATCCCGGATTATCCTCTTCCAAGCACTCCAGCAAGGTCTTGAAACCTCTATTGCAGTTGCCTTCATTATCTTCCGTCAGCTGATACATCATACACGGCCACTTCTTATCCAGTCTGTCATCACTGCGGTACTGTTCCGTGAATCTGCCGGCCTCCGGTCCCTCTACAATATCCAAGGCAACCTTTACCATTGGCTTTCCCTTTCTGGACTGCATCTCCGCGATATCTACCACCTTGCAGATATACGGACCTGCCGGCAGCGGTGTGCCGCCTGCATAAGCCTTTGTGTTATCGTAATTATTTGGTTTGTTCATTTTCTTTTCCTCCATTTTTCTCTGCTTCTGATTGGGCAAGCTGCCAATATTCTCTAATTGCGGTATCAACCAATTTCAGGTCATTATCAATTTCTCTCTCAAACATACCCATGGGAGATTTTGCCGTCGTAGCGCCATCAGACTGTGTCACAAAACGGTAATTATCTCCGTCCGTCTGCGCCAAAAGCACCACAGAAAACAGCCCTTCTACCGTCAACTGATTGTCCAGCATCTTTCCCACAGTTTTGGCTTTTGTTCTGCCATTCTCATCCGTCTCCGTGTGATGCAGAAAAAATACGACACAATCATCCGGCGTCTTCTGATTCACATAGGTAAGCATATTTTTGAACCGAACAGCAAGATCCGTAAATTTACCATACCCCGTCTCTTTTGCCCTATCGAACATATCGAATGCCAGAAGGTACTGACTATCGTCCACCACATAAGTCTTGTACTGCTGTGCCATCAGCGCCTTTCCAATTTTCTCATAGGTCGCATTATTTACCATATCCAGCGCACCCCTAAAGGGAAGCCTTTTGCCGGCCACATTGAGAACCAGAACCTCACCTTTCTTAAAATTACGCATGCTGGTAGATTTGCCGCTACCGCTTGCGCCTAAAATTAAAACTCCTACACCCATGCTGCCCCTCCTACTTGATCTGCAGGTTCTGCCGTTTCACGAGGCACACCCCGTCAATCGCTTCACCCTGCTTAATTGCATTTTTCAGCGCTGTCCTATCAATCTCAGGCTCCTTGAATCGCAAGTATGTATCTGGCACTTTTGCGTCCTCATCAATTTCCAGCGCCTCCGAGCTGCGGAAAGACAGTCTGCATCTTGCCGTCTCAAATCTTTCCCCGTTCAGGACACTTGCAAGATAAGCACACAGGCTCTTCGCCTTGTTCTCCTTTGCTTTCTGTCTCTCAGCAAGTGCCTCTTTCTCTTTCTTCAATGCTTCCGCCTCAGACTTGAGATTCTTAATCCATACTGCAATGTTCTCAATTTTGCAGTCTCTCTCCATCTGCAGCGCATCGAACTCCTCTGCGATGATTTCTCCCGTTTCCGAATCTACACAGGCAAGAATCGCCTGGTCAATTTCATAAAGTGTCATTGTATGGCTCCCTTCTACTCAAAATATGTCATCATCAACTCTCTTATTTGATCAGTGTTTAGTTCCATCTTCCTTTGCACTCTGATTTCATTGATGCAGTGCTGCACTGTTTCGTTACGAATCTCAAGGCACTCTTGGCACCAGTCAGAATCCCTTGCTTTCCATTCACCGCATGCGCACCGGTCTGCATCATCAAGGTCTGAAAAACAACTCGGGCAATACGGGATGTTAAATTTCTCTACAGGCTGTCCATCCAGTTCGTCATGAATTAGGGTTTCCTGAACTATCAAAGGTTCCGTCACTGCAACTCCGCATTTTCTGCACCAAAGCATCAGTCCTCACGCCCTTTCCTTGCTCTTCTGACCATGTCCAGAAGCGTTTCCAGCACGAACTCAATTTCGATGTATGTAATCTCCCATCTTCCCATACTCTCGAACTGCTTCAAAAATGCGTTTGCGTACTTAGAAAGCGCTGCAAGGCGATACGGCGGGATATCATATCCCGATTTTGCTTGCAAATTTTCCGAAACTGCGTTACAATTGAATTGGTTTTTTAGGTCGGCGTTTTCAACGTCGGTCTTTATTTTTTGGTCAATCATTGTTATCACCTTGTTTCAAAATATTCGCATGTTGCATCTGGCTTTCTGTCCTTGATTCGCCCTCTAACGCAATGACCTGCATTAATTTTTAAATATATCCCATCTATTAAGCCATAGTGCTGTTGGAAATATTTGCAGTATTTACACGCCTGTGGCTTTTCCATTTTTGCGCTTATCTCAGTTTTTAAAACTTCGATTTTCTCCTTAAGTTCCATGTTTTCTCTTTCCAATCTTCTAACATCACTTGATAACATTTGCCATTTCCTCCTTATTTGTGGTAAAATGATATATTAAATCAAAATCATTTTATAGGAACGAATCGTTCCTTGTTGCATTTTTATTATATAGGAACATATCGTTCCTGTCAATGCATTTCTGGAGGTAGTTATGGAATTTTCAAAAAAACTCAAACAGTTACGCCTTGCACTAAATCGTACACAAGCCCAAATGGCTGAATTACTGGGGATTACAGTTAGGGGCTATAGGAATTATGAACTGGGTGCAAGAGAGCCCGAGTTGTCTGTTTTGATTAAACTGGCTGATTACTTCGAAATTTCCTTAGACGAATTAGTCGGTAGAACCTTTTCTAAGTAATCTTTGGTGAATATTGAACATATCCTCAAGAGTATCCCAGATTTCAAAATCACCGTTTCGATGTCCCGCTTCTATTTGCCGATAGTAGCGCTCACTAATCCCCAGCTTTTCCGCGACTTGTTTCTGTGTAAGCCCTGCATCCTGCCGGGCTTTTTTCAGGTTCTTTCTCATGCTGTTCCCTCCCTCATCAGCGCTCTGACCGCCTCCTTCCACGCCTCTGCGTTAATCGGGCAATACTTTTCGCTGATCTTCTCTACATCATCAATTCCTTTACCAAAGTAGTTCTCGGCAAGGTTTTCTATAAAAGCGTCTACGCCATCTTCCAGGTTTGCGTATGTAATGGGCACTTCGTCGATGCTCATGCCGCCAACGTTGTTACAACGCCTGAAAGCATCGCTTGTGAAATTGCCTGTTTCCAACCTTGCTATTGCAAGCGGAATGTCTGGATCAATACCATACTCCCTGCAGGCAAGCACTATCATTTCCTGCACTGATGGCACATAGATGCCTTCCGCCGGTTCGAGCCTGTCCACTTTTACAACCTGCTGCGGCCAGTAATCTCTCACCACCGGGATTGACTTTCAAACGGGAATCGCAGCCCAGCCGCAAAGGTTAATCCAAAACATTGCGATTCCTACTGCCCAGATTAACGCCCAGCCTGTCCACCAAATGGGGCTGAATTGCTTAATCACAGTTTCATGTCCCAAAATTTTAAGCTTCCACTTCTTTGGTTTCATAGTTGCTCTCCTTCCTATCGTTTTTACTGTTGATTTCTCTTTTCACTTCGTCAGGAAGACTATCCCAGCACCGACTCATTATCTCGCTGAGCGAGTCTGGTATTCTGAGTTCGTTAAAATATGTAACATCTCCCGAGTCGTGAATTACTTTGTATTTGTAACCTTCCAAGTCTGAGACAGTTCTGACCATGTTGCACCTCCTTTTCTTATCGTATGAACAATTGAATTTGTCCTATTCATCCAACCAGTCTTTCATGCCGGCTCTCCTTTCTGCCTCTGTGTTGACTATTCGTCTTCCAGGAAATACTCAATTGGTACGCTAAAGTAATCAGCCAATTTTTTTAAAGTCTTAACCTTTGGCGTGCTCCGACCACTTTTCCATTCATACAGCGTTGTTTGTGGTATTCCGGTAGCTTTAACCACACCATAAATTGTGGTTTCGTGTTTCTTTAATAATTTCTCGAACTGCTTATACAACTTTATTTCCTCCTTTTCCTATAATTACGTAAAGTTCTGTTGATTTTATTTCGCAAATGCGGTATAATTTAATTGCTCCAAAATTGTTTTATTCGTATATGCGTTGTTTTTCTCAAACGCGAACTTTATGCATTTATTATATTTCGCACTCGAGAAAATGTCAACCATTATTTTTCGTATTTAAGAAAAAAGTTAGGAGAACACATGAATGAAGTATTAAAACGAATAATTGATGAATTGTATGCACAAAAAAAGAAAACGACTGAACTATGTAAAGCCACAGGAATAGCAAATAGCACATTTTCGACATGGAAAAAAGAAAACAGAGAACCTCAATTAAAGTACATTCCAGACATAGCTAGATTCCTAGGAGTATCCACTGATTATCTGCTTATTGGAAAAGACGGGCGTTATATTAGAAGAGAGAACGACAAAGTTGCTGCTCGTGCGAAAATAAATAATGAATCACTTCCTATAAGCGAAAGATATCATGCAAAATTACAAGAATATCGCGCTCTATTTGATAGAAGCATTGAATTTGCTGAGGATAATGGATTTATAGATGCACACCCTTGCTTCAATCAATACGTTGCAATGATGCTGAACCAAAATGTCGAAAAGAAAAGAACACCTGCCGAAATTTATAAGAGGCTTATAGCCGAGTACGGAACACTTCAAGGAATAAAGGAAGGAACTTCTTATTGGCTTGCTGATAGTTCTATCCCTGATAATAGGATTGCAAGTGAGGAAGTTGAACTCATAAAAAAATACCGCGAACTTGACGCTCGCGGCAAAGAAACCGTAGAATTCATACTGGACAGAGAATACAACCTTGCAGCACAGGCGGCTAACACCCCTCAGAAGCAACCAGTCAACGATAGAGAAAAAGAATTAGAGGAATTTAGAGCAAATTGGAAACGTGATCGGGAAAAACAAAAAAAGAGTGTACCCGCCAAAGAAAACACGGTTTAGAAACTTAGTACGTTATAACGATTAGATTTGCGTCTTCTGCTGCTGCAGTGTTGTAGGTGATAATGTTTGTTGCTATGTCGAATACCGCTAATATGTAAGCATACTCTAAACTTTTGTAGTGCCTTTTCATAACTACTCCTCCTATTAATTGCGAGTACACCCCAATATAAATAGAGCATTTTAAACTTTAAATAGTTTCAAAAATCATCAATTTTATTTAAGGAGCAAGAAAAAAATGGATTTACTTTTAAACTTTGTAGCAACCGCAGTTATCAATTTGACACCAGCTCTAGTTATTCGCTATTTAATCAAGAAACGTCCACTCAATAAGAAGAGTCATGCTATCATCGCATGCGTTATTATTGCGATATGCGCATGGTCAATAGCCTACTTTATAGCATTTTCACCAATTGGTAGTGGTCTTATTCCGACTGGATTCGCTGAAGTCATCTTTGGTTTCATAAATTTCTATATGCTTAAACCAAATACTTTAAACCGCACGATTGTCGAAAATGAATTATGCGATAGTGAGTCAGCCGAAGAACAACTTCCTATCACTATGAATGAACAAAATGATAGTCAGCTCTCCACATCTACCAACAAAAATATGGACGCAACAATAGAAGAGTATTATGACGCTATGCTTCCCGAAGAGGAGAAAGGCGATATGCCTGTCGCAGAACCTGCAAAAGCAAGTAAAGCTGCTAAACTCAGCATAGCACTAAATGTTATTCTCATCATTGCTCTGTGTGTTTCGGCAAAGATTTACGTAAATTCCAAAATCCAACTTACTGAGGCAGAAGAGAGTTATAACAAAGTATTAGAGTCAAAGAAGGTTATGAAAGTGACGTATGAAGAAGAAATATCTGAGCTAAACGAACAACTCGATTGGTATATTGATCGATATGGAATAAATTGGGATTACTTCCTTGAAAATGCAAGGGAAGCGGACAAATTGGATGCTGAAAAGGAAAAAGCCGATGTGAACAAGAAACACAAAGAAAACGTGGAAAAATGGAACAAAGAAAACCCCGATCAGCCAATAAATGAGGCTGGCCAACCACTATAAACACAACCGCCCCCTGCGGCAACAGGAGCCATTTATCCCCTGTATCTAGATTTAGTTTGGCATATGTGCTTGAGCAGGAAAATTTGATATTAAAAAATTGTTTTCAAGGCTTTAATTCAAATCAAAAAATATAAACATAGCAAAATCTACAAGAAAGGATTAAATAATGACTGAAGAAAATTTAAAACTATATACATTATTAGAAAGCAGCTTTAAAGATTTTAATCCTGCTGAGGTTCCTAAACACACAAATTTTTGGTTAGTTCGCGCAAAAAGAGGGCATTTTTATGATACTTTTCTGCTGAAAAATTTTATTGCGTTAGGTTGGAATTTAATAGATCAAAACAGTCTATCTTCCTTTGATGAAAAAACCCTTAAAGATCAGATACTGCATTACTATACAGATAACAGTCGACCTGGGTATCCACTAAATCAAAGTCGCACCTTTGTGGAAGAAATGAACCCGGGAGATTTTGTTGTTGTTCCAGCGTATGATAAAAAACCTGTTATGTTTGGTCAACTCGTGGAGTATTACGAAGAAAATAATTTAACCTATGCTGATGAGATTAGTTTTTTGCAAAATATGCCTCCTACTGGCGAATCCGCTGAGTGCCCCTATAAAAAACGCTGGAAAGTCAATTGGATAAAAAGCAGGTATCCCGAAGAACTTAATCCTTATTTAAATAAACTTTTTACTTCTTCCCACGGAATCAGCAAAGCAAACATTTATAGTGATTATATTCTGTCATCCATTTTTGATTTCTATAAATGGGATAATACATATAATGGCGTTTTTCACGTAAAACAAGAACAACGTATACGCAGTCGTGCCCTATCCGGTTTTATATATAATATGGACAAACTGGCAGAAATTTCAATCGGAGTCGAAACATCAGTGAAAAACAACTTGAACTCACCTGGTGATATAATTCTATCCATCGGAGATATGCTTACAAACTTAGAAAATGCTAAATATTTCTATTTAGTTGCATTTTTCCTAGCGTCTAATATTAATTTCGGACCTTTCACATTAAAAGGACTTCTTCCCTGCATTAGTTCATTAATGAATCGTTTAAAAAACGACGACTTAAAGACTGCTGAAGTAGAAAAAAAGCGAGCAGATACAGAAAAAGCATACTCTGAGGCAAGATACTTTGACGCTAAAGCTGATAGAGAGTATGCTGAAGCTGCTAAGACACGAGCTGAAACCGAAAGAATCAAATACAATATACAATTAGGGAAAAAATTGGAAGATGCCCTACAAGAGTGTCAAGAATGCGCAAAACAATTAGAAATTGAGCCAAACGCACAGCTAATCTCCGTAATTAATAAATTTATGAAAGATGAGAATTTGGTCTAACCCATTTTTTAACAATTATCAATGAAACCAAAAAATCCACAATTGCAGCAATAGATTTTAGCTCATAATTAGCTGCAAATAGAATATTCGTAGCAAAGATAAGCATGCATAGGAGGGTCATAAATGAAATAAAATACTGAAAACAGCAGTAAATTTTTTCTCCATTCATTTTTATCACCTCCTACTTAACATCAATTTTAACAAAGCTAATTGCTAAAAGCAATATCCAATATACTTTTTTTCACAGAATACCTCCAAAGGAGACCACCATGAAACCAATCGAACTATGGAACACATACATGTACCTGCGCAAGTCTAGGAAAGACGAGCAGCACCTCGATGAACCCATCGAAGTGACCCTTGCCCGGCATCACGACACCCTGAACCGGTTGGCAAAGAACATGCGCCTGAATGTCGTCAAGGTCTATAAGGAAGTACAGACCGGCGACAGTATCGCAGTCAGACCGATGATGCTGGAGCTGCTTGCCGACATCGAAGAAGGACTGGTCGATGCCGTCCTTGTCATGGACATTGACAGGCTTGGCCGCGGCGACTTACAGGACCAGGGCTATATACTAAACCTCTTCAAGAGGAAACATGTTCGCATCATCACGCCTGACAAAACCTATGACCTTTCCGATGAGACAGACGAAGACATGTTCGACTTCAAGGCATTTTTCGCCCGAAAAGAACTTGTCACCATCAAGCGCCGTTTTGCCCGCGGAAAACAGGCAAGTCTCAACGCCGGCAATTATATTGGCACTAATGCCCCGTTCGGGTACCGCAAGGAAAGCAAAACCCTTTGCATTGTGGAAGAGGAAGCCAAAATCATAAAGCTGATGTTTGACCTCTACGTAAACAAAGGTTACGGTGACACCCGTATCGCCCGGTACCTAAAAGACCACGGCATAAAAAACCATAATGGCGCAGATTGGCAGCGCACCACCATCCGCAGGATTCTCAACAATCCTATTTACATCGGAAAAGTCGCATGGAATAAGCGGGATTTCACCTATAAAGACGGGCGCCGCGTTGGCAGCACGCTGAAATCCATCGAAGACTGGAATATTTACGAGGGCAAACACGAAGGCATCATTGACGAAGAAACATTCTGGAAGGCGCAGGACCTTGCCAAAGAGCGCATCGTACCGCACATCTATTCTCGGAATCTGAGCAATCCCCTTTCCTATCTTATCAAGTGCAGCGCCTGCGGTCGCACCATGAGTCAGCGCTCTTCCACCAAGAAAAAGCCTACCCTGCGTTGTTCTCAAAGCTGTGGAGGCGTAATGTCCACTTACATAGATATCGTCGAAGAGCGGCTCATTTCGCAGGTCAGAGACATACTTGAAGGGCTGCAGTGGAAGTACCGTGATATTGACCCAGCAGCTGAACTGGAAGAAGAGATTGACCTTACCTCGCAGGTCATCGAAAACGCCAGGAAAGAAATTAAAAAGCTGATGGAAAAGCGCCAGCGTCAGTATGACTTACTGGAAGAAGGAACTTACACCTCGGAGGATTTTCTGCAGCGCGGAAAAGTAATTGCCGCTGCCACGGAAAAAGAGTACGCTCTCATCAGCGAAGCAGAAGAAAAAATAAAGATACTGGAAGAGAAAAAACTACATTCCGAAAACACACTGCCGAGAATCACCTCCGCAATGGAATTTATCGACCACGTTTATGAAAATCTGGATCCGCAGCACAAAAATGAGTTCTTATGTGGTCTCATCGACTACGTTGTGTACGATAAGCCAAAAGGCTCTAATCCGCTAGATTTCAAGCTTGAGATACATCTCAAGTTATAAAAAATACCCTTGGTGGTAAACCAGAGTGCATATAGGTATGCGTGCTGTGGCAACGGTAATTATGAACCGCGCCACAATTGACTATGGTGAATTTGCCCGCGTCAGCAACGGCGGCGATATTCGCGCCATTATCCTACAGCAGGGGCAGTTTGTCTGTCTCCGTGAGTCCATTGGCGGCACGTATAACAGACAGAACATCTATAACATGACACCTACGCAGGAACACTATGAAATTGTAGACTGGGCCATGGGAGGCGGCAGACTTCCCGGGGTGGACGGTTCTCTGTTTTTTCACAATCCGTACAGTCCAACTTGTCCCACCTATTTTCCTACCAATGTAGGCGTGATTCATAACCGAATCGGTGACCACTGTTTTTATCTTCCTACTTCTTATTACGCCAATACTTAACGAAAAGAAAACAAAAAAGCATGATCTATTCACATAAAAAATAAAGTGAGGTATTTTATATGGCAACACTATGCAATGCAAAAAGCGGCTGCGGCAGCATATCTCTACAGCCCAAACCAACAGATAACCACGATATCAATTTTGTCCCTGCTCCAATTATTACTTATCCGCAAATGACAAACTGCACCAATCAGCCTTCTGCGCCGGCGCAAATGCCCGGCACATCCAATACACCATCGCTTTCTGGTGTAATTGCTTCCACTGTGCCGATGCCAGGTACACAGATGCCTGGTGCCAACGGTTCCGATCCCCTTGCACCGTCCATCATTCCTGCTGCAGAAGGCGTCGAAACGATTCCGGGACAGCCAGATCCACCAGCACTTTTTACAAACGCAAGTACAGAAGCGGGAAGAGTCACTGCATCCCCTATGCCCGGCGCCACACAAACACCAGGTGGAACGAATGTAACGCCAGAGGGGGTTCTTCCCGAAGCACCACAGTTTCAGGTGCCAAACAACCCGCTTCTACCGCCGGGTTATCAGGAAACCATTGATTATGAAAATCTCCAGTATCTCAACGGTTTTCTGCGAACACAAATTGGAAAATACATGCGTGTTGAACAACTGGTGGGCTCCAGCAACATCGAAGACCGATATGGTTATCTGATCGGCGTGGGTATCAACTACATTCTTCTGCAGGAAATCGGTACTGGCAACGTCAGCGCTATAGACTACTATAATATTAAATATGTCTACATCTACTATGCGACCCCACAGCTGCCTTATTTTAGATAAACAAAATTACATCGCTTCCTAGATGGAACGTCTTAAATCGCGTTCCATCTATTTTTTATTTCCAAAAAACATTTGTTGAATGGGATAGAACTCCGCTCTTTTTTGTGTGAATTTGTCGAAAACATGCCATTTCAACTAAATTTCATCTAACCTGTACATGAAATTTTTAGTAGGAATATTGCATTTTTCTCCCATACAGGTTATAATTTCATTAATAATGTTTTACGAAATAATGAAAGGACACGACCATGAGAAAATCAAAATTAATTAGTTTGACGCTGGCATTAGCTTTGGTTTTATCCACTGTATTTGCCGGTGCAGAGAGTGTATTCGCAGACACCGTGAAACTTCCTGAAGACAACATCACACTGCAAGGCACCCCATTTAAAGATGCTGCTAAGTTTAAGGCTGCAGACGACACGACTACAATCACCCCTGTTACTGCGCAGAACTTAAATACCGTTGCCAGTGACGACCTAAATGCTTATACCACCACAGAATATTCCAATCAGGGCATTTACTATGCTGTAGAAATTCCGAAGGCTGGCAACTTTGTTTTTGATATTTTATCGGTGGGGGGGGATACCAACGTTTATCTCTACGACAGCTTGGATGCCACATCCTACGTCGACGCGCGCCGTATTGATGCTGCACAAACAACAGCAGATTCACAGACGTTTTCCGTACAGGTCAAAGAAGCTGGTACTTACTACTTAGTATTTCAGTCCGTTTACGGTGACACTACGCAAAGTGCATTCACTGTAACTTACGTACCAGCAAAATCCACGACCAGCAGTTCCACGCTGAAGTCCAATAAAGATTTTTACGCGTCTGTCGCAGGCACTGGCTACCGCTACTACAAGGTTACTACTGCTGGCAACAGACTTCTGACAATCACATTCCCTTGGGGTGACGGTACCAACTCCAAATACAAAGTAAAACTCATGAATTCTAAAAAGACAAAGACGCTGAGCGGTTTGAAAACAATAGATTCTTCCACCAACTATACTACCTATGCTGCAGTCCCAAAAGGAACCTATTACGTTGCTGTTTCCACCGCAACTGACTCCTGCTATAGCATTAACGTAAAACAGGGTAAGGTTACAGAGAAGAGCGGCAGTTCCCGCTCCAAGGCAATGAGCATTTCCAAAGGCAATACCAAAAAAGGGCTGATTACTGCAACTCAGTCCAAAACTTCTGCTGACTGGTACAAGATTAAAGTCAACAGCAATCAGAAAGTAAATTTAGATATTTTAACAAAGACAGGCGGTGCAGGTGGCATCAAAGTTACCGTTTACAGCGGCAGCAAAACGAAATCCATGGGTTCTGTAGAATTCTACAACGGAAGTAGTGCTGATTCCTATGCTGGCATCCTTGAACTTTACACCACAATCAATAATATAAAAATGAACTATCTCCAGAAAGGCACTTACTACATCAAAGTGACCAAATACGGTTCCGGTAACGGATATTATAAAATTCAGTGGAAATAATGCTGGAAATATAGGCATGTAAAAAGGGACTCTCAATAGAGTCCCTCTTTTAATAGGTAATTTTTAGTTTCCGCAGTTGCAGAAAATGATCACTAACAGTAAGAAGAAGAACAATAAGCTAGTATCGATTCCACCTTCATTGTTGAATAATCCACAATTGTTTGACATAATATTTCACCTGCTTCTTTCATAGATTTTACTTTACAGTATGATGAAACAAGCGGAATAGTTCCTGTCTATCTGAAAGATTTTTGCCGTTTTTTTGTGCGTTTCTGCTGGCATTTATCAGCGCTTTATATCGCCGCCTGACAACACATCATCATAGACGGCACGGCTGCCACCGATAAATTTCGGTCTGGTTCTGGCACAAACCACGTGTGCCGCCCCAATCTGTTTTACGGAGATACGAACCGGTACCGCCACCCGTTTCAGCTGCATCCCGATCAGCGTATCGCCGATATCCATTCCCGCATCTGCTTTGATTTCTTCTACTGCTACCGGATCCGCAGCGTTTTCGTAAACTGCCATAGCAAAGGAACCGCCCGCATGAGTCTGCGGTACCACATTGGCAATCTCTGTTCCCGGAAGCAATGCACTTCTTTCCACAATCACAGCCCGATTCAGATGCTCACAGCACTGTGCTGCCAGATAGATGCCCTGTGCTTCCAAAATCGGATATACGCCATCATAAACTGCTTTCGCAGCATTAAAGTCTGAACCTTTTCCAATCCGTTCTCCCTTAATTTCGCTGGAGGAACAGCCGATCACAAAAATATCGCCTCGTTTCAGTCTGCAGACCGCTAATAGTTCCGTGACAGCATCTGCTGCCTGCTTTCTGATTGTCTCGTAAGACATTTCCTTAGACATTTATAATCACTTCCTTAAACCTATCTTATGATTTATACGTTCCAGCTTGCAAGATACTGGGTCTGCTCTTCTGTCAGCGCATCAATTTCAATGCCCCAAGCGGCAAGCTTTCTTCTTGCTACCACATCGTCAATCTCTGTGCTGACGTCGATCACCCCTTTACCAAGTGTCTTGTAATGATCCTTAATATACATAGCAGAAAGCGCTTGTACTGCAAAGCTCATATCCATAATCTCTGCTGGATGACCATCCGCAGCAGCAATATTCACAAGACGACCCTCGCCGATGACATGAACCCATCTGCCATTTGACAGCTTATAACCCATGATATTCTTTCGTGCTTCTTTCTTTTCCACTGCGGCTTCTTCCAATGCTTTCATATCGACTTCACAGTCAAAATGACCTGCATTGGTCAAAATAGCCCCATCTTTCATGGTCAGCATATGGTCTACTGTAATGGTCTTGCAGCAGCCTGTTGCAGAGACAAAGATATCGCCAAGAGGCGCTGCCTGCGTCATCATCATAACATCAAATCCATCCATTTTCGCCTCAATAGCTTTCACTGGATTTACCTCGGTGACAATCACTTTCGCGCCCAGCGCACTTGCACGCATCGCAATGCCCCTGCTGCACCATCCATATCCTACAACTACGACCGTCTTTGCTGCAACAATCAAATTGGTGTTTCTCATAATACTGTCCCAAACTGACTGTCCGGTTCCATAACGATTGTCAAACAAATGCTTGCAATCAGCGTCGTTAACGGCAACCATAGGGAATTTCAAAATGCCCTCTTGTTCCATGGCTTTGAGGCGAATCACGCCAGTAGTCGTCTCCTCACAACCGCCCCACACTTCTTCAGCCAGATCCGGCCGTTTCGTGTGCAGCATACCCACCAGATCTCCGCCATCATCAATGATAATATTTGCTTTATGAGCAAGGCACAGCTCTATATGCCTGTCATATTCTTCCTGCGTCGCGCCGTGATATGCATACACCTTCATCCCGCAGTCTGCCAGTGCTGCCGCCACATCATCCTGTGTAGAAAGCACATTGCTTCCAGTGACAGACATCTGTGCACCACCGGCAGCAAGCACTTTACAAAGGTAAGCCGTTTTTGCTTCCAAATGCACTGACAGGGAAATCTTAATCCCTGCAAAAGGCTTCGTCTTAAGAAATTCCTCTTCCATCCCGCGAAGCAGCGGCATGTTATTTCTGACCCATTCAATTTTTTGGTGACCGGAAGGTGCTAGTCCAATATCTCTGATTTCATAATTCTCCATCTGTATGATTCCTTTTCTCTTCTGTTTTTATTCAACTGCAGGCGGCGCTGTAAAGCAGTCCTTTATGGAAACATGTCCCATTAGCGTATCTGCCGCTTCTCCGTCCACTGTAAAATATACTCGTTCTACTTCTGCAAAAGAACTGCGTAATGTCCCCACAATTTGTGCGATCAGCAACTGTTCTTCTCGCATAGTACCTGTCAGATTCCGGCTGGAAAAGTCTACTGTGACTGTTCTGCCGGATTCTATAACATGATTGATTCTATATTGATTTTTAAAGGCTGTTTCTGCGCCCATTTCTTCTTGCAGACAGCTGTTCTGCAAGCACTTTAGAACCTTTCTGTACAGTTCTGTCTTTCCGCTTCCAGCAATCTCCGTCTCTGTTTCCACAAACACTTCTTCAATGGAACCATTGGTCAAACTGCCAGGACAAAGAAGCACCAGCTTGACTCTGACTTTACTTCCAAAGCCAGTACAAGCCATAAACAGCGAAATAATCGCAAGGATTACCAGTAACTTAAAATAGATGTGTTTCATCTGCTGCTCCCTTTATTCTACGGTAACGCTCTTAGCCAGATTTCTCGGTTTATCGATATCTTCGCCCTTTTCTCTTGCCACATAATACGCAAAGAGCTGCAGCGGAATCACCGACAGCAACGGCGAGACTTCATCTGCGCAAGCTGGAATATAAATCACTTCACTGCTCTGTTGTGTAATCTGTGTCATACCTTCTTTGGCAATAGAGACCACATGAGCCATACGTGCTTTGACCTCGACAATATTAGAATACATTTTTTCAAAGAGTGCATCCTGGGTTGCCAGCGCAATCACAATGGTCTCCGGCTCCATCAGCGCAATGGTACCGTGTTTCAGCTCTCCTGCGGCAATTGCAAAGGAATTGATATAAGAAATCTCTTTCAATTTCAATGACCCTTCATACGCTACCGCCGAATCCATGCCTCTGCCGATAAAGAACACCTGCGTCCGGTTATAAAGCATCTTAGCAAGCGCTTCTACTTCTGCAGCCTGGTCAATAATGCGCGCTACTTTTTCTGGAATCGCAGCAAGTTCAGCAAGCATCTGCTGATAATAGCTGCCTGAAATGGTTCCTTTCAAATCGCCCATATAAAGGGCAATCAGATACATGCAGATCATCTGCGTTGTATAGGCTTTGGTAGATGCCACCGCAATTTCAGGACCTGCCCAAGTGTAAAATACATCGTCAGATTCCCGCGCCACGGAACTTCCTACTACATTGACTACTGATAAAATTCTAGCGCCCTTCTGCTTTGCCTCCCGCAGTGCCGCCAGTGTATCCAAGGTTTCTCCTGACTGGCTGATGGCGATAAAGAGTGTGTTTTCGTCTACAAACGGATCTCTATACCGGAATTCTGACGCCACATCTACTTCGACCGGAATTCTTGCCATCTTTTCAATGGCATATTTTCCCACTAGACCTGCATGGTACGCTGTTCCGCAAGCAACAATATAGATTTTATTAAACCGTTTCAAATCTTCCAGTGTCAGCGAAATACCGTCCAGTTTAATCTTACCGTTCTCATCCAATCTGCGAGTCAAAGTTTCCCGGATGGCTTTCGGCTGCTCATGGATTTCTTTCAGCATAAAATGCTCAAATCCTTCTTTCTCCGCGTCTTCCATGCTCCAGGTTACTTGCAATACATCTCGCTTTACCGGTTTTCCCGCTCCGTTCAAGATCTGAATCTGTTCCGGCGTGCAAATGACCATCTCATTATTTTCAATCAGATAAATTTTATTTAAATACTTTAAAAGTGCAGGAATATCAGATGCAATAAAATTGCAGCCTTTTCCCAGCCCGGCAATCAGCGGGGCGTCTTTTCTGTAGGCTACGATTTTACCCGGTTCATCCTTTGCTACCGCAACGATCGCATATGCACCGCGCATCATTTTTACAGCCTCAAAGACAGCATCCTCCAGACTCGTTTTCTTTAAAACACCCAGAAGATGTGCGATGACTTCGGAATCCGTTTCTGTTTGAAACTGCACGCCGTGTTCCGCAGTCAACCATTCCTTCAACTCTACATAATTCTCAACAATGCCGTTATGTACAATGGCAATCGAACCATCACCATTGACATGGGGATGCGCATTAGAATCAGATGGCGCGCCGTGGGTCGCCCATCTGGTATGTCCGATGCCCGTCGTGCCGTACAAATTTTCGCCGGCAATTGCATGTTCTAAGTTGGCAATCTTTCCCTCTTTTTTTCTGACCGTCAGCGTCCCCTGATTTAAGAGGGCAATTCCTGCCGAATCATATCCCCTATATTCCAGTTTCTTCAGTCCATCGATAATAATATCCCTAGCGTTATCCGCCCCAACATATCCTACAATTCCACACATAAAATGCTACCTCTCTTATCTCTCAATGCCTTTTTATTCAGCTGAATTTTCTAGTAATTAAGTCTGCCAGTTCCACCGCCAGCTGATGAATTCTTTCGATGTCACTTCCCTCAATCATCACACGAACCAGCGGTTCTGTGCCGGAAGGTCTAATCAGTACCCTGCCGCTTCCTTCCATCTCTGCTTCTATGGCGGCAATGGCAGCCTGCACTTCCTCATCCTGTAAATAAGCTTTTTTGTTCTCATTTTTCACGCTGGCATTTTCTAAAACCTGCGGAAAAATTTCAATTTCAGCGGAGAGTTCCGACGGCTTCTTTCCAGATGATACAACCGCTTTCATGAACTGCAGAGAGGAAAGTGTTCCATCGCCTGTGGTGGTATGATTCAAAAAGATAATATGTCCCGACTGCTCGCCGCCCAGAATACATCCAGTTTCCAGCATAGATTCCAGCACATATCGGTCACCAACGCCGGTCACCTCAACTTCTGCGCCAAGAACGTCTTTCATGTATTTATGAAATCCGATATTGCTCATAACCGTTGCTGTAACCTTGTTTTCTGCCAGCTGCCCCGCTTCTTTCAGCATTTTGGCACAAATACAGATCGTCTTGTCTCCGTCAATGACCATACCTTTTTCGTCTACCACAATCAGTCTGTCCGCATCGCCGTCATAAGCAAGCCCGATATCAGCTTTCTCTGCAACAACTTTCTGTTGCAGTTTCTCTGGATGGGTGGAGCCGATCTGGTCATTAATATTTATGCCATCAGGCGCACAGCCAATGGTTATTACTTCCGCACCAAGCGCTCGATACACAGCCGGTGCAGTCTGAAATGCCGCACCATTGGCACAGTCAAGCACCACTTTCATGCCTGCAAGCGAAGTGTCCATGGTAGAAATCAAAAACTTACAGTAAAGCTCTGCTGCATCTTCTCCAGCGTCCAGGCACCGTCCCAGTTCATCTCCTATCTGATGGCTGTTGGTATCAATGCCGCGAATCATGATATCTTCAATCTGTTCTTCCACGCCATCATCCAACTTAAACCCTTCGCGGTTAAAAAATTTAATTCCGTTATATTCAAAAGGATTGTGCGATGCAGAAATCACAATACCCGCATCAGCATGGTAATGTTTTACCAAATAAGCAACTGCCGGTGTGGGAATCACACCGACTTTAATTACATTTCCGCAGGCCGCTAAAATTCCTGCAGTCAGCGCATTTTCCAGCATATCGCCAGAAACTCTGGTGTCTTTGCCAATAACAAAGACCGGCCGTTTATTTTCTTTTCCCAGGACAGACGCCCCTGCTTTTCCCAGATTAAACGCCAGCTCCGGTGTCAGTTCCGCATTTGCCACACCTCTGACGCCATCCGTTCCAAATAATCTTCCCATATCCAACAGCTCCATTTTCTCATATTAAAGTCTCATTTGGCCTTCCTGTTCGATGCCGAGATGCTTATAAGCCAAGGGGGTCACGCAACGCCCTCGAGGCGTCCGCGCCAAGAAGCCGAGCTGCATCAAGTAAGGCTCATAGACATCTTCCAACGTTATGGCTTCTTCTCCTAATGCAGCGGCCAGCGTTTCCAAACCAACTGGCCCTCCATGATAGTGGCTGATGATCATTCTCAGC